>CATKFJ010000043.1 GCA_949747725.1 uncultured bacterium | reverse complement strand
TGTAGCTCAAGGTAAAACGCATAACGCAAAAACGGCAAAGCGTATTGCCGAGCGCGCGGACGCGGACGTTTGGAACGTACTCGAAAAGGTCATTAAGGATCACCCTGTACTTCTTAACCGCGCTCCCACTCTGCACAGACTCGGTATTCAGGCGTTCGAGCCGGTGCTCGTAGACGGCAGAGCCATCAAGCTTCATCCGCTTGCTTGCGGCGCGTTCAACGCGGACTTCGACGGCGACCAAATGGCTATACACGTACCGCTGTCGGTAGAAGCTCAGGTAGAGGCGCGCGTGCTTATGCTTGCGCCCAACAATATACTCAAGCTTTCGGACGGCGCGCCCGTATGTTCGCCTACGCTCGACATGGTTATGGGAAGTTACTACCTTACCATGGATAAGCCCGGTTCGAAAGGCGAGGGCATGACGTTCTGCGATATCGAAGAAGCCAAAATGGCTTACTTCAACAAGCAGATCGAGTTGCAGTCCAAGATAAACGTTCGTATGGAACTGGGCGAAGACGTTGTTAAGAACAGCGGCGTGGAAATACCCGAGAATGCGGTGGAAGTGGACGGTAAATACCGTTGCACCGTTACTACTACCGTCGGCAGACTTATCTTCAACGAACCGATACCTCAAGACCTCGGTTACGTTGTGCGCGACAGCTATGCCAAGCTGTTCGAGCCGGAAATAAATTTCTGCGTAAGCAAGGACGTAATAAAGAGTATAGTAAATACGGCTTTCAAAAAGAAGGGCGCGTCCGTTACGGTCGGCGTTCTCGACGCGATAAAGGATATGGGTTATAAGTATGCGACTATCGGCTGCATTACGACGTCCGTATTCGACATGCACATTCCTCAAGAGAAGTATAAGATACTCGATGACGCCGAAAACGAAGTCATCAAGATCGATAAGCTGTTCGACCGCGGTTTCGTCACAGAGGACGAACGTTACAATTCGGTAGTCAACATTTGGAACAAAGCCAACGATCAGGTAACTGCCGCGCTCCAAAAAACGCTCGACGCGTACAACCCCATCAACATGATGGCCACCTCGGGTGCGCGCGGTAACATGAAACAGATAGGTCAGCTTTCGGGCATGCGCGGACTTATGCGTAACCCCCAAGGTAAAACGCTCGACGTGCCTATCAGAAGTTCGTTCCGTGAAGGCATGACCGTTCTCGAGTACTTTATTTCCACGCACGGCGGACGTAAAGGTCTTGCGGATACCGCTCTTAAAACGGCGGACTCGGGTTACCTTACAAGACGTCTTGTCGACGTTGCTCAGGACGTTATCGTTCGCGAAGAAGATTGTTGCAGCGACGGCGCGCCTAAGGGCATCGACACGTACGCGATCATGGACGGCAATCAGGTTATCGAAAAGCTCGAAGACAGACTTTCGGGCAGATACAGCGCCGAGCGCGTAGTCAATCCCAAAGACAGCAAAGAAGTTCTTGTCGACGTCAACGAAATGATCAGCGAGCAGACCGCGAAGAGGATCGTGGAGTGCGGTATAACTCACGTCAAGATCAGAACGGTGCTTACTTGCAAGTCCAAACACGGCGTTTGCGCGAAGTGCTACGGCAGAGATATGGCGGCGGCAACGCCCGTGCGCATAGGCGAGGCGGTAGGTATTATCGCGGCGCAGAGTATAGGCGAACCGGGCACACAGCTCACGCTCCGTACTTTCCATATGGGCGGCGTTGCTTCGGCGGACGATATTACCACCGGTCTTCCGCGTGTAGAAGAGCTTTTCGAAGCACGTAATCCCAAGGGTTGTGCGGTTCTTGCCGAACACGAGGGCAAGGTAAAGATCGTAGAAAAGGACGGCAAGCGCGACGTTATTGTCAAACGCGACGACGGCAGCGAGGATTCGTATTCCATTCCGCACGGCGCGCGCTTTAAGTCGTATATCACCAACGGCGCATATATCAAGACGGGCGACGCCATAACCGAAGGTCCGTTGAATCCCGGCGATATCTTGAGAACAAAGGGCAGAAACGACGTTCAGGAATATATCCTGAAAGAAGTTCAGTCGGTTTACCGTTCGCAGGGCGTTGATATCAGCGATAAGCACGTCGAAGTCATAGTGCGGCAAATGCTCAAGAAAGTCCGCGTGGAAAACAGCGGCGATACCGATTTGCTCCCCGGCGAAATGATAGACCTTGCCACGTTCGACGAAGCCAATACCAAGGCTATAGAAAACTACGGCAGACCGGGTATTGCGAAACATACGTTGCTCGGTATAACCAAAGCCGCGCTTGCGACCGACAGTTTCCTGTCCGCAGCGTCCTTCCAAGAAACGGCAAGAGTTCTTACCGAAGCGGCGATAAAGAGCAAAGTCGATCCGCTTATCGGTTTGAAAGAGAACGTAATTATAGGTAAGCTCATTCCTGCCGGTACGGGCGTTAAAATATACAGAAACATTTATCCCGTAGAACGCGCGCCGCAAGAGGGCGACTACTCCGCCGCTCCCGACAGCGCTGCCGAATAGAACTCGACAGTTATTATTAAAAGCGCCTGTGCTTTAAAGCACGGGCGCTTTGTCATTGGAGCGGAGCTGCGTTCGATATATAAATATCGCAATTGCAAATATGCGCATGTGAACAACCTGCATGATAATCTAATTTAATTGCATAAAATAAAATTTATTTTTGCTGAAACATTGACATTTATGTCTGATTTTGATATGATACAAAAGGTTCACTTGAAATGTGAGAATCGCATAACTTTGTTGCTGTATAACTGCATTTCGGTAAATTCAATAAAAATACGGGAGTAAAGATTATGCAAATGATTTACGGCGTAAAGGACAGACCTAAGACCGGGCGTTTGATCCTGTTTGCGCTACAACAACTTCTCGCAATCCTTGCCGCGACTATAACAGTTCCCATGGTCGTCGGTCACGGAATGTCTACGTCCGCCGCGCTGTTCGGCGCCGGCGTCGGAACAATAGTTTACCTGTTGTTTACCAAATTCAAAAGCCCTGTGTTCCTCGGTAGCTCGTTCGCGTTTATAGGCTCGATGTCCGCGGCGTTCGCCGGCGGCGTATCGATGTCGCTCGGCTATCTCGGACTCATTATAGGCGCGGTGTTTGCCGGACTTGTGTACGTTGTAATAGCGATCGTCGTTAAGTTCTGCGGCGTTAAGTGGATAGACAAGATCATGCCTGCCGTAGTTATCGGACCTACGGTCGCGATAATCGGACTGTCGCTTGCCGGTAACGCGGTAAGTCAGCTTTTCCAAGGCAACGTCAGTATTGACGTAGTGATCGAACAGATCATTTCGTCGGTCGACGGCGACGTATCGGTGCTTGTGCCGTCAACGCAGATGCTTTGTTCGCCGTATGTCGCTTTGCTGTGCGGACTCGTTGCTCTTGCGGTAACGATCGTTTGTTCGGTATACGGCAAGAAAATGCTTAAAATGATACCGTTTATCATCGGCATTCTTTCGGGCTATGTGCTTGCCGCGATCTTTACGGGTTTCAGTTATATAGACGGCGCGGAAAGTTTGCGCGTTATAAACTTCGAGCTTTTCAAGAGCATGCAGTGGTATCCCGACTTTACGTTCCTTACGGCGTTCAAAGGCGGATATACGACGGGCGTCGACGGACAAGCGATAAACGTAGGCGCATATATCGGCACTATTGCCGTGGCGTATATGCCTGTTGCGTTCGTCGTGTTTGCCGAGCATCTTGCAGACCATAAAAATATATCGTCTATCATCGAAACAGATCTTCTTAAAGACCCCGGTCTTTCGCGTACGCTACTCGGCGACGGCGTAGGTTCGATGGCCGGCGCGGTGTTCGGCGGCTGTCCCAACACTACATACGGCGAGTCGGTGGGGTGCGTCGCCATATCGGGCAACGCGTCGGTAATAACTATCTTTGTTACCGCGTGCATCGCCATAGTCGCGTCGTTTGTCGCGCCGTTCGTGACATTCCTCGCAACCATTCCCAACTGCGTAATGGGCGGCGTGTGCGTTGCGCTGTACGGCTTTATCGCGGTATCGGGTCTTAAAATGGTACAGAAAGTAGATCTCGGCGATAACCGTAATCTGTTTACGGTATCGGTCATTCTAATAACGGGCGTCGGCGGCATGGTAGTTACGTTCGGTGAAGTTACGATCACTTCTGTAGCCTGCGCGCTCATCCTCGGTATACTTACCAATTTGCTCGTAAACATCAAACGCAAGAACAAGACGGTCGAGCCTGTTTCCGCCGACGGCGTGACGGCGACGGTTGCCGCCGACGAAACCGCGGCGGATAACGTTGCTATAAGCGCGCAAGCGGAAATTGCCGACGAAGTAACGGCGGCAGCGCAATCCGAAGATGCGATCCCCGAAAAGGAAGAAGCCGTCGTGTCCGATCCCGAACCGACGGTAGCTGCGATCGAAGAAACAGATGCCGCGCAAGCCGCGCAAACGGAAGCGGCGGCGGAGCAGACGGCGACGGATGATGCGGAAAACGCGGAAAACGCGGATACTGCCGCGCCTAAGACCAAACCGACCGCCAAAAAGACTGCGACAAACGCGTCGGGATCGAAGACTTCCAAATCGACGTCAAGCAAATCGGGCGCAAAATCGACGTCTGCGGCTAAGAAAACGCCGGCAAAGAAACCTCCGGCAAAAAAGCAATAAATTGTCTGTCATACGGTAAGGAGAAAATATGAAGAAGTTTAATAACGTTACGGTACTCGACCATCCGCTTATCAACCACAAAATCGCGATACTGCGTTCGATAGACACGCACACTAAGGATTTTCGCGAGCTTGTGGAAGAGATAACGGTACTGCTCACTTACGAGGCGTTTAAGGACGTGCCTACTCAGGAAGTGGAAGTACAGACTCCGCTTGAGAAATGCAAACAGAAAATGGTCGCCGAAAATTCCATAGCCATTGTGCCCGTTCTGCGTGCCGGCTTGGGCATGGTATCGGGAGTGCATACGCTGTTCCCCACGGCTAAAGTAGGGCATATCGGAATGTACCGCGACGAACAAACGCTCATTCCTCAAGAATATTATTGTAAACTTCCCGACGGTATCGATAAGAAACGCGCTATAGTTCTCGACCCTATGCTTGCAACAGGCGGCAGCGCTATCGCCGCGATCGATCTGTTAAAGAACAAGGGGTGCAAGGATATTCGCCAGATGTCCATAATAGCCGCTCCCGAAGGCGTGGAAAAGCTCGCTAAAGCTCATCCCGACGTTAAGATATACGTTGCTGTGCTCGACAGATGTCTTAACGAAAACGGTTACATTCTGCCCGGGCTGGGCGATGCCGGCGACCGTCTGTTCGGCACTAAATAATAAATATCGTAGCTTACGGCTTAACGCACGGATAAAAAAGTCCGTGCGTTTTTGTTTGCGCGATCATGAATATTGTCAACATATTATGTAGTATTGCATATAATGTGTTTAATATCCACATATTTTACGGCATTTACCTACACAAACTAAAATAAATCGTGCCGTAACGGAATAATATTTTTTGTTTTTTCCTTAATTTAGTTGCGATTCAAGCCGATAAGTGGTATACTTTATATGCGAGTATCCGTATCGATCGAAGTTTCTACCTGCTCGGCATTGTTATTCGACAGATATTTGTAACTTATATTTACTGTGTTTACACCCCGTGTTTGTCCACAATGGCGTGGCTACGGGGATATATTCGTTGAAAAAATTTATCGGTTGTTCGACGAAAAAATCAATAGGAGGTCATAACGATATGAAAGACAATCAGAACCCTATGTTTGACAAGTTCAGGAAAAAGCTTGTTGCCGAAGCGTGGCTTAAATCGTTTATGATGTGTATCGTCATAGCCGGCGCCGTATCTGCGACGGTTGCGTTGATCTTGTGGTTTACGCCTGTCAGCGGTGTTTGGTATGCGGTCGGAACGCTTTTGGGATTAACGGCTGTGCTTATGCCGTTGTTTTACTTTTTGCGTTACCGCCCCGACGATATGGCTATCGCGCGCCGTCTCGACAGAATGGGACTTGACGAGCGTATGATCACCATGACCGAATTCGGCACGTTATCGGACGAGGACAATGCAATGCTTGCCAATCAGCGCGCCGATGCGATAAAGGCGCTTGACGACAGCGTTTCGGCAGGCAAAAAACTTACGATCGCCATTTCGGGACTTGCGGTCATTCCCGTTGTTGCGGCGCTTGCTTTGAGCGGCGGAATGATAACGGTTAACGCGCTTTCGGACGCAGAAGTCATACCCGGCGGAAATAGAGTCATAGGCAGTATTTTTACTCCCGAGGACGAGAAATTTTATACGCTTAATTACAGAGTAGTAGGACTTGTATTAAACAGCGACGGTTACGTTACCGAGATATGCGAGGACGAAGGCGGCTTTATCGACGGCGACGAAGAACAGCTTGTAGTTCAAGGCGGCAGCGCTATGCCTGTCTTTGCGGAGGCGGAAGACGATTGGCTTTTCTCGTGCTGGGGTACTATAGACGTAACTAAGGAAGATCCTAACGACAGATATCACTTGAACGCAGACGAAAAAGATCCGTACCGCGAAGACTTGAATATAATTGCGGACGGCGCCAACTCATTTATAACCGAGGACGGCGAAACAATAATAACTTATGTGGCATACTATGTATACGTTCCCGACAGCGACGGCGACAGCAGCGGCAGCGACGGCGAAAACGATCCTAACGAAGATCAGGACGCGCCGCAGGACGCGCCCGGCGACGGGGACGACAGTCAAGGCGGCGACGATAATAACTCGAGTTCGGGCGATAACAGCAATCCCGACGCCGACGACGGAGATGACGGCGGCGGCAATTATTCGTCCGATAAGGACAATATTATCGACGGCACGCAGGACTACCGCGAGGTTTACGAACAGTACCTTAAAGAAGCGCTCGAAATAATCAATAACGGCGGCGAACTGCCCGAGTTCTACAAGAAGATCATAGAAGACTATTTCGGAACTATCGTTTAATGCGATTTAAATTTATCTGCGTATAGGCGGTAAGATCGCGCGGCTTGCGCCGTATAACGATCGGCGGCGTATCCGCAACCTGTGACAAGGAGGTCATAGACACACTAATGGTAACCAATGAGAGTATTCTCGAATTCAGAAATCTGTGCGACAAAATATTCGAACAGATACGCCGCGACGTTATCGGTCAGACCGAAGTCGTGGAAGGTACGGTCATCGCCATGATAGCCGGCGGTAACGTTTTGCTCGAGGGCGTGCCGGGCGTCGGCAAGACCCGTCTTGTACGAAGCCTCGGACGCGTATTTAATATGCCGTTCTCGCGTATTCAGTTTACGCCCGACCTTATGCCTGCCGACGTTACGGGTACTAACATTATCGTCAAGGACGATAAAGGCAACTCGAAGTTCGAGTTCCAGCCCGGACCGGTGTTCAGCAATATCATTCTTGCGGATGAGATCAACCGTGCCACGCCCAAAACGCAGTCGGCGTTGCTCGAGGCGATGCAGGAACATACCGTTACGGTAATGGGCGTATCGCGCAAAATGAACGAGCCGTTCTTTGTTCTTGCAACGCAGAACCCCGTCGAGCAGGACGGTACTTATCCGCTTCCCCAAGCGCAGATGGACCGTTTCATGTTCAAGCTTATAGTTCCCAATCCCAGCCTCGACGAGCTTATGCAAATAGTAAATATGACGCAGGCGACAATGGCGGAGGTAGCGTCGTCCGTATGTTCGGGCGCACAGCTGCTCGAAATGCGCAAGACGGCTAATCAGATCCCCGTAGCCGATGACGTAATGAAATACGCCATGACGCTTTGCGCGGCGACTCATCCGACGGGCGATTGCGCGTCCGACGCCGCTAAAAAGTACGTGAGATTGGGCGCGAGTCCGCGTGCCGGTCAGGCGCTCATATCTGCGGCTAAGGTTAAGGCGCTCATGAAGGGCAGATACAACGTTGCATACAGCGACCTGAACGAGCTTGCCGCGCCCGTTCTCCGTCACCGCATGAAAATGAACTTCGAGGCTATATCGGAGCGCATTTCGCCGGACGACGTAGTGAGAATGATCGTTGCGGAAGTGAGTAAGCGTTTTAATATCGCCGTCAATGAATCTGCGCCCGAGGACGATGTCAAGAAGGGCAAGAAAGGTAAAAAGGACAAGCGTGATACCGCGGAAACGCCCGATATTGCCGATAACGAACAGAACGGCGAAACGTCGGCCGAACAGCCTGTTGTCGCGCCCGTAGTCGAAGAAAACGGAAAAAAGGACAAAAAGGAAAAGAAGTTCGGGTTTAAAAAGAACAAAAAGGACAACGCCGAAAACGCGGAATAACGTTTTAACGGGTAGACAAAAAGTAAAACATAATGAAAGTTTCTTTTATAAACGACGGGTTTTTCAGTCGTCTGGAAACGTCGGCGCTTAATCTTCGGTCGAGCCTTGCCGGTTTTTTCGGCGGTAAACACCTTGTTAAGACCTACGGTCAAACGGTGGAGTTCGCCGATTATCGCGAGTACATGCTCGGCGACGATATACGACGTATCGACTGGAATCTCTACAGCCGTTTTGAAAAATATTTCCTAAAGCTTTTTACCGACGAGCGTCAGATGCACACCCAAATATTTTTGGATTGCTCCGGCTCGATGGGCAAAACGAATGTTTCCAAGGCCGAGTATGCAATAGGGTTTGCGGCGGCGCTGGGGTTTTTGTCTATTCACAATATGGATAAGCTGTCGTTCAAACTGATGAAAGGCGATACGGTGGACGATCCGTTCGGCACCATTGTGGGCAAAACAAACTTCTTCCGCGTCGTAGGCGAACTGCAAAATGTGGAGTTCGACGACGAAACAGATCTCGAAAAGGCGATAGTCAGTTGCAACGACGTAGGCAACAACGACGGACTTACGATAATAATATCCGATTTCTTTAACGATAGTAATTGGAAACGCGCGGTGGACTATCTTGTATATAAAAAGCGTCAGGTACTGCTTGTGCAGGTAATGTCGCGTGACGAAGTGGATCCCACGTACGACGGGCGCGTGCATCTTATAGACGCCGAAGCGCCGGATATTACGAACGACAAGAACATGAAGATCCGTATAACGCGAGCAATGCAATCGGCGTATGCGGAAGCGCTGAATGACTTAATAGAAGATATCAGATCGTTCTGCGTATCGCGCGACGCGAGTTTTATAACGTCGGTAAGCGATTCGCCTATCGAACAGGAAATTTTCGGCAAACTTTTGAAAGCAGGTATAATGGAGTAGAATGAGCTTATTGATTCCTCTGGGCTTATTGGGACTGTTATCTCTCGGCATACTGCTGTTGATATACATTCTCAAACCCAACTATCAGCAAAAGCTGATTTCCAGTACATACGTATGGAAACTCAGTCTTAAATACAAAAAGAAGCGGATACCTGTAAGCAGGCTGAGAAACTTCCTTATTATACTTTGCCAAATTTTGATTTTGGTAGCGGCTGCGTTTATTATTTCCGAACCTGCGCAAGTAACCGAATATTCTCCCGATTATAACGAAAGGATAATAATAATCGACGCGTCCGCAAGCATGCTTGCGTCCACCTCAGACGAAACTCGGTTCGAGCGCGCCGTAAACGAGGCGCAAGCGTTGTCCGAAGAAACGCTCGACAACAACGGCACCGTAAGCATAATACTTGCCGGCAAAGAGGCGTCTTTCGTAACCCAACGCGCTACCGCAGACAACAGAACTTTTGTAAAGAACAAGCTTAACGAGCTTAAATGCACATATGAACAGGCGGATATAGAAGGCTCGATCACTCTTGCCGAGGACGTTTTGGAGTTTAATCCCAACGCCGAAGTCGTGTTGCTTACGGGTACGCAGTTCTCAGCCGTGAACAAACGCGTAAACGTGAAGAACGTCGCGGCGGAAAACGAATTCAATACGTCCATTTTAGGCGTTACCGCCGATACCGAAAACGGGTTCTATTCGTTTAAGGTGGATTTGGCTTGCTACGGCATGGATAAAGATGTGGAGCTGTTCTGCACGGTAAGCGATCCCAACGGCGGAAGCGTGGATCTTCAGTTCCCCACGGCCAAAGTGAGCTGTCACAGCGACGAGGTGTTTACTGTTGTATACACAACCGAGGAAGATCCGCAAAAAGGCGGCGATAACGTTGTGCTTATTCCGCTTACGGATACGTTCAAGATATATTCTTTCGAACAGATACTGTTCCAGGTAAAGGAAACCGACAGTTATGCGTACGATAACGAATTCTATTTGTACGGCGGTACGCGTCCGTCGGTCAAAGTGCTGTATCACAGTACCGTGCCGAACAACTTCTTTATGGGCATATTGAACGAACTCAAAAACAAGATATTCGTCGACAGATGGGATATAGATTATCAAGTGTCCAGCGACGACAAGCCCGTTACCGAGGGATACGATTTTTATATTTACGAGCATGTTATGCCCGACACACTGCCGTCGGACGGCGTAGTGTTTATGGTAGATCCGGACAAATCGGCAGGCGCCGGATTTACCGTGGGACGCAGAGTGCAGATCCACGATTATACGGGCGACGGCGCAGTGCTTGCACCCGGTAAAGAACACAAAATAATGGATTATATAAATCCGTCTACCGTGCGCGTTACCGAATACACTCAGATAAGCGAGGATTCCATCGACGCCGGTTACGACGTGCTTATGTATTACGAGAGCAATCCCATGTTTTTCGTTAAGAACGAACCCAAAACGAAAGTGGCGGTATTGGCGTTGAGCGTTAAGATGTCTACTCTCGGCGTAAGTATGGCGTTCCCCATGCTTATGACAAACATGTTCGATTATTTCTTCCCGGCGACGTTTGACGATTTCGTGTATAATTACAACGACGTTGTGACGGTAAGCGCGCGCGCAGAGCAAGCAAAGGTCACCGTATGGGATACCGAAACGGAGCAGAATAAAATAAGCGTAATAGATAAGTTCCCGGGAGAGATCACGCTCGAAAATCTCGGTACGTATACAGTCGAGCAAGAACTTTTAAACGGTAATATTCTTACTCAGAAATTTTATGTTCGTTTGGATCCCGTATTCGGCAATATCACGCGTGTGGACGATACTCTTATCAATCCCCACACCGAAGAGTTTACGTCCGAATATATAAAGGATCTGTTGATATGGTTTGCCGCTATAATGGTCGGACTGCTGTTTATAGAATGGTTCTTGCAGTCGCGCAACGGTGTGTAGGGAGGAGAAGATATCATGTTCGATTTAAAACTGAATTTTTCTCAGCCGTGGCTGTTGTTGTTGCTTATACCTGCGTTTGTGCTCGGTCTGTTGCCGTACTTCCGTATTGCCAAAAAGTACAGGCGTAACCGTAACCGCGTTGTTTCCACGGTTTTGCATTTGGTAGTCATGACGCTTGCCGTATTCGTATTATCAGGCATCAATTTTACCTATCGTGAATACAACAACAATAACGAAATAATTTTCGTAATGGACGCTTCGTTCAGCACTAAGGACGAGGAAGCCGCAAAAAACAGATACTTGAGCGACGCCGTCGCAATGGGTAACGGCGAAGCTTTCAATATTGGCGTCGTTACTTTCGGCTGCGACCAAGTTTATGCGGTTCCGCTTACGAACGATCTGAACAGTATAATGTATACGTACGAAAGCGCGGAAAAGCCGAACACGAGCGCGACCGACATAGCGGCGGCGCTCAACTTTGCGCGCGATCGTTTGACAAAACCCGAATCGGCTAAAATAGTGCTTATTTCGGACGGTGTGGAAACGGACGAACGCGCGGCATCCGTCATTCGCGCGATAGCTGCGGACGGCATACGCGTTGATACCGTAAGCTGTTCTACGCTTGTGACAAACGCCGAGGCGCTTATAACCGAGACGAAATTCCCGGAGTACAATATTGCGGACGGCGAGCAATTCGATATAGTGCTTACCGTAAAGAGCAACAGTAACGCAACCAAAACCACGCCCGTGACCATCACGCTTTACGATAACGGTAAAAACTGCGGCGACGTGAGCGTCGAGCTTGCGGCGGCTACTCAGGAGGTGGTGTTTAATCATACTCTCGAAGGCGCCGGATTGCACACGATGAAGTTCGAGTTGACTTGCGAAAACGACGAGATAGAAGAAAATAACGTTGTCTATTCGTATTTGTACTTGGATAAGTTCGACAAGATACTTATTATCGAGGGCGGCGACGCGCAATCTCAAGTGCTTGCCGAAGTCTTGGAAGAAAGCGACGTTACAGTTATCACTTGCGATCAAGCCAACGATATCGGTTCTCTTAACGAATTAAGAGCGTACGATCAAATAATTTTCAACAACATT
>CATKFJ010000042.1 GCA_949747725.1 uncultured bacterium | reverse complement strand
GAAGATGCGGCGCGGCGCGCTTGACAACAAACTGAACGAACTCGGATATAACACGCTCGCCCTCGGTCACAACGCAGACGACATGGTAGAAACGTTTTTGCTTTCGCTTTTATACGAAGGACGGTTCAGCACGCTCCAACCCGAATCGTATCTCGATCGCTCGGGCATAAAGCTCATTCGACCGTTGCTGTACGTTCGGGAAAAAGAAACCGCGGCGTTTGTTCGCGACAACAATATACCGATAATAGTAAACCCCTGTCCGGCAAACGGTTTTACGCAGCGCGAAACGATGAAATCGGTAATAACAGAGCTGTGCAACGTTACGCCCGACGCGTTCGAACGCATGCACTCGGCGCTCACCCACCCAGAACGAAACAATCTTCTCTACGACAGAAAAGGAGTGTGACCGTGTTCGACTGTATACTTTTCGACCTCGACGGTACGCTTACCGATTCGTTCGAGGGCATAACCAATTCGGTGATATATGCGCTTAACAGGCTCGGCGAAACGCACCCCGACCGCAACCTACTTAAAAGTTTCATAGGTCCGCCGCTGTCCGAATCGTTCACGCAACGGTTTAACGGCGATACCGAAAAAGCCGCCGCCGCGCTCGAATATTACCGCGAGTACTATACATCCAAAGGCATATTCGAAAACAGCGTTTACGACGGTATACCTCAAACGCTCGCGACGCTTAAAGCGATGGGCAAGCGTCTTTTCGTCGCAACGTCAAAACCCGAACCGTTTGCACGTAAAATAACGGACCACTTCGGACTTGCCCGTTATTTCGAATACGTTGCCGGAGCGTCGTTCGATAAGAGCCGCGAAAATAAAGAACAAGTGATCGCGTATGCGCTTGCTACTACGGGGATAGATAAACAACGGTCGGTCATGGTCGGCGACAGACAGCATGATATTACGGGCGCCAAAAACAACGGCTTAAAGTCGATCGGCGTTCTGTACGGTTACGGTAGCGAATCGGAATTAAAAAAATTCGGCGCCGACTATATAATAGCCGCGCCGAACGATATTTTGAAGATAATTTAATTACCCCCCCCCGTAAT
>CATKFJ010000041.1 GCA_949747725.1 uncultured bacterium | reverse complement strand
AGTCTATGCCGACCGTGTCGTTCTTGCCCGACAAAAACGCGTATTTGAGCTTTGTTCCGACGCCGTCTGTGCCCGCGACCAACACGTCGCCGTTTTCGCCGTCGAGCGAGTAGAAACCGCCGAAACTGCCCAGACCTTGCAAAACGTTTTTGTTGAACGTGGACGCGGCGTGCGCCTTTATCTTGCTTACCGATTCATAGCCGCGATTGACGTCGACGCCTGCATCGGCATAAGTGATTTTTTTATCGTTATCCATGATACTCCTATTTTGTTCGCGATTCCGCAATATAAATTCGGAATCATTTACCGCTTAAGCGGCGGTTTATTCGTAAGTCGGCGCGCCGACGCTATCGACCGTCACCGTCGGTGAATACAAAACGCGTGCAATCGTACACGCGTTTTTATACACTAATCTTTCAGCCCGATACGACGCATCATTTCGTGGTATGCGCCCTCTACTCCGCCCATATCTCTGCGGAAGCGGTCTTTATCGAGTTTTTCTTTGGTCTTGCTGTCCCAGAACCTGCAAGTATCGGGACTGATCTCGTCGGCAAGTATGATCTTACCTTTATATCTGCCGAATTCTATTTTGAAATCGACAAGGTCTACGCCCACTCCGGCGAAAAATTCTTTTAAAACGTCGTTTATTTTGCGCGCCGTTTTTTCTATAACGTCAAGCTCGTCCTTCGTCGCCCAACCGAACGCCAAAGCGTGATCGGAATTTATCATGGGATCGCCGAGTTCGTCGGACTTGTAGTACAGTTCGAGTATGGGCATCGACGGGATAGCGCCCTCGGGCAGTCCCGTGCGTTTGCTGAGCGAACCGGCGACGACGTTGCGCATAATAACTTCGAGCGGAACTATCTCCACGTGCTTTACAAGCGTGCGGCGCTCGGACAGTTCTTCCACGAAATGCGTTTCTATGCCGTGTTTAGCCAATAATCCCATAAGATAATTGCTCATGCGATTGTTTATAACGCCCTTGCCTACGATAGTGCCTTTCTTAATTCCGT
>CATKFJ010000040.1 GCA_949747725.1 uncultured bacterium | reverse complement strand
TTTCGATATAGCGATAGACGGCGGTTATAAGTTTTTCTTCGCCGATATAGGAATAGACGAGGGCGTGGCAGGAGGAAGCGAAGCCGGTTCGGTATCGGTCACGGTACGGGCGTTAGACGCAAACGGACGGATCTTGAGTTCTTCGTCTGCGGATTTGATTTACGGTTATATGAAGCCGTACAGACTTACGCTTAATACGGACGGGGCCGAGCGATTGCGCTTTACGGTCGGCGACGGCGGCGACGGTATAGCCAATGATATGGCGGTGATAGGGAATCCCGTATTTTCGGACGTTCTCGGCAGAGAAGCCGTGCAGCTCAGCGGATTTACGCCCGTCGAATATTCTACGGGCGAAAGGCAGCTTGGTATAGATTGCAAAGCCACGGGCGAACCGTTGACATATGACGGAGCTTACGGTCTCGAATATAAACACGGGCTGGGATTCGATTTCAAAAATGCCGATCTCGGCGACTATCTCAAAGATACGTCGAATACGGACAGTTTTTCGTTTGTGAAGTTCGACGTGTCGGGAACGGGCGCAAAACACATTGAAGGCGCGGCAGTTATGAGTACCGGCGGCGGCGCTTACGTCGAAGCGTATGCCGACGGTAAAAAGATCATGTCCGCAGTCAAAGTAACGCCGCTCGGCAGCGGCGGAACGCCGGTGCGTATAGCGGCGGATATTCCCGAAGGCGCTTCCGAATTGGAAATGCGCGTTATCGCGGAAAACAAAGACGAAACCGCAACGCTCGAGACGGTAAACCTGCGTTTGATAGGCGGCGATCCGTTTTTCGCAAAGAGCGAAGTGCTGTCGGCGGATATACCGTATTCGTACGGCAGAGACGTTTCCCCGTTCGGCGGCAGCCTGTGCATTCGCACCGATAACGGAAGCAGATATTTGTCGCGCGGCGTATCGTTGCCGTCCGGCGGATCGGTAACTTTCGCCGTTGACGGAGCAAATTATTTCGGCGCTACTCTCGGTCTTTTGCGCGGCGATGCCGCGGAGTTCGCCGTTCGCGCGGAACTCGGCGACGGAACGGTAAGATCGTACGTTACGCCGACGGTCACCGTGAACAATTCGCCGTTCGCGCTGTCATGGTACGCAGGGGAAAAAGTTAAAAGCATAACGCTTTCCGTAAACGGCAGCGGCGCCGTAGGCGTTTACGGCGATCCCGTGTTTTCCGCAGGAGCGCCGAGCGCCAAGATACGCGTGGCGGAACTCGAATGGACGGGCGCGGAAAGCGGCTGGGGCACCGTAAACGTCGATAAAGACGTGATCGGCGCTCCCATAGAAATAAACGGGAAGATATATCCGCGCGGCATATCGATGCACGCTTTCAACGATCCCGACAAATACGCATATGTCCAAACGAGCATCCCGGCAGGCGCGGACTACAATATCTTCTCCGCTATGATCGGAGTGAGCAAAGACAACGAAAACAACGGCACAGCCGGCAGCGTGCGGTTCCACGTCGAAGGGAACGGTAAAAGATTGTATTCGTCCGATCTCGTCCGCGTAAGCGACGACGCGCGTCTTATAGTCGTGGATATAACTGGCATCACCGATCTAAAGCTTCTCGTCGATAACGGCGACGGCAGTTACGAATGCGATTTCGCGGTGTGGGTCGATCCCGTTATAGCGCGTTCGTCTACCGATCTCGACGGATATTTGCGTCTCGACAGTCCGATAAGCGATCAGTCTGTAGTTTCGACGTCCGCAAATACTTTCGAACTGAACGGTTTGTTGCTCGGTGTGGACAACGAGGCGGACATTTCGTTAAACGGCAAAGCGGTCGGCAAAGTTACCGCAGACAGGCTCGGCAAGTTCAATTATGCGATAAAAGCGGACGGTTTCGGAAAGAACACGATTCGGGTACAGTCCGGCGCGCTCTTTGCCGAAACGGATATTTACATTGCAAGCCCCATAGAAAACGCGAGCGAATACACTCTTTCTACGATGTCGACGCGCGTCGGGTTCAAGCCTGCGAACAACGGCGTTATCGTCACCGAGCTTTCGCGGATAGGCGGACACAACTGGGCAGGCGAACAGTCGTTTATACGGTTCCCGTACGAAATACGCGTCGGCGGCGAGAACGGAACGCCGTATAAGCTCGATTGGAAGTTCGACAGCTGCGAATACGAAGAAAAAGATCACACGTCTAAAAAGATCGACGTTTTCGGTAACGATTACGTAGGCAAACATATGACTTACACGTTATACTATACCGACAAAAGCGGCAAATACAAAATGCGTTCGATTTGGTCGGCGTACTCCGATTTTGCCGGTCCCGTATCGCACGCTATGGAGTTCGAAAACAACAGCGGTAACGATATGTACGTGACTGCGGCGGACAGCCTGTCGCTATCTCTCGCAAAGCCCGAGGGCAAAAATCTTACCGCGTCGTACGCGTATAAGGGCGCCATGTATCAGACGTCTTACGGTTACAGAGAAGATCATGTCGGTACCGATTACTCCATGGAAGTTTTCTCTTCCACGGATTACAACAACGGAATGCAGATAGACGCCGGTTACATGCCGTGGACTACTATGTATTCCGGCGGCGAAGGACTGAATATCGGCGTGGTGTGGTCGGATTGCCGCGCGCACATTTACGGCGCGGATAACGGCGCGTACGTCAAAGCCGGACTGAGACCGCGGTTCGAGACGGTTATAAAAAGCGGCGACGCTCTGTATATCCCCGAAACGTTTGTCGACGCTTATTCGGGCAGCATCGACGACGGTTCCAATCAGCTCAAAAAATGGTTGTTCGCGTTCAGCATGCCTG
Organism: uncultured bacterium; assembly: GCA_949747725.1. Lineage (GTDB taxonomy): Bacteria > Bacillota > Clostridia > Christensenellales > Pumilibacteraceae > Anaerocaecibacter. The sequence continues at coordinate 1,070 of CATKFJ010000040.1, read as the reverse complement.
AAGTGAACAGGCTTGACGACGGTTTGCCGTCATTCGGATTCAATCTGTGGGAATTGCTCGATCAGGAGCGCCGTTCCTGGCGTATGAGTGACAAAAAGTTTTACGCCGGAGTACATCAGCTTTCGGAAATGGGTATCGAAGAAATAACCATAGATACGTATTGGTGGAAAAATATAGGCGATTTGCGCGGTGTGCACGAAAAATGGCAGAGCTCCATGACGTATTCGTCCAATTACGTGCATTCGCTCGGCATGAACTTTACCATTTACATGCAGGCAGGCAACGGCAGTTCGCTGCACAGCGACGCACTGACTGCGGCAGGCATAAACGGCAATCCCGATTGGTTCGCGCGCGGCGACAATCTGTTCTGGGACGAACTGTGTCTTGCGGACGAAGATGCGTACGAATATCTGAAATCGTATCTCAAAAACTACTATACCGAGCACGGACTCGACGGGATGCGCACCGACTTCGGCTATCTTTTGGGTTACTGCAACAAGGAAGGACATGCGCATATCGACGACCGCGCCGACGTCGGCTATTGGACTTCGGTTAATTGGTATAAACTTCTCGACGAGCTGTACGAACTGTTCCCCGTGCCCGAGGACGTAAACGGAAACAGCGAAGTGCATTATTACAAGTGGGAAAACTGCAATTGCGGCGGTACGCATAAGGATTTTGCAAGCATGCGCCGCGCGACGCGCGTTCAGACGACGGACGCTTTCGATCCGCTCAACGTGCGCCGAAGCTTTTACGACGCGAGTTATATTTTCCCGTCCATGCAGCTCATGCTGTGGATGAACGATTATATGTACAATCCCGACGGACCGTATCCCAACGACAATTACAGGTTCTGGTCGATGCTGCCCGGTTCGCCGTGCCCGATGATAAGCATGCCGTCCGATATGTCGCCGGCAATGTACTCGTCGCTCGTCAACACCGTTAAGATCTACAAGAACTGGATGCGCGAGCTGGTAAAATACGGCGATCTGTATCACATACTTCCGCGCGCCGACGGCGTGCATTGGGACGGAGTGCAGTATTTCGATCCCGATACGGGCAAGGGCGCT
>CATKFJ010000039.1 GCA_949747725.1 uncultured bacterium | reverse complement strand
TTATGTTGACATTCAAGTCGGCGTCGGATATTATATTTATCTTGTCATGCGATATATCGTGCTTCGGCGAATGATTGCCTCCGCCGTAGTGATAAAGCCTTCTGCCGTCGAGAGTGAAATCCACCGAAGGTATATGCATTTTATCGGTTGCGCCGCAAATTTCGTCTATTATGCAATCGGTCATGCGCTTCATATCGTCGTCGTGTTTTTTACTGCGAAGATATCCGACAAACACGGGTTTTCGATCCGTTTCCCTGCCCGTCTTTTCCGTAACGTAGACATCGGTAAGATAAGCGAGCTTATACTCGGCAAACTTGCTTTCCTTATCCATTCGGTGTATATCTACGCGAACGTTTAAAAATTCGCCGCGCAAACATTCCACCGCCCAATGATCGACTTGAATGTGAAGAACTTCGGATTCTGCCTTTTCTATCAATTCACGATTTTTCTTATACGCTTTGGACAACATTTTATGAGATTTATCGTCGCCGTATTGTTCGAGCACAACACACGACACATAAGTCATATACGTGTCTTTATAGATAAAATCTTTCATGCCGTACAGCCAAGCGCCTACAAACGCCGCCTCATAATTGAGGTTGTATATAGCCGCTTTCAGATATTCCATATCTTTTGCTACAAGCGTATCTTCTTGTATCCTGCGCTTTATGTAATACGCGCATGCTTCGTTGTCGCCGTTCACCGTAAAATGGTAAAGCAGCTCGATAGGCGCATTTATGTACAGTTCTTCTTGCGATCCGCAATTTTCAAATAGATCGGCATACTGCTCGAAAATTTCTTGCGATATGTCTATGCGCTTATTCTTAATAATATCGTCCCACTGTTCGGTGTTCATAATACTCAACTTTGAAACTATATTTTTATACTAAAAAGCGGAAATGATTTGTTGACAATCATGCTTCTTCTCTTCTATTATAAAACATACAGACCCGTTTGTCAATAATGCTTACAATCAAAGTAGATCAAATGTCGGATACAGCAGAGACATTAAATCGCTAAACAATACAAAGAATTGAAACTTAGGCTTTGGAAAAAATACGAGCACGATCGAGATGCTTATACCGCCGCAAAAACGGATTTCGTTAATAAATATACGGAATTGGCTAAATTAACAGCTAATAACGGTTAAAATAACCTCACCGTTCGGCGTATTGCTCACATATGATATATATAGCCGCATATACCCGATAAAATTTATTTTGAATTCGCCTTTGGCTATCGCTTTTAACGCTTGACATTAAAAGCAAACGGGTTTATAATTGCTTACGGATTATGGATTATACATTTTTACTCGATCTTGCGATCATATTATTTTCCACCAAAGTACTCGGCTTGCTCATGAAAAAATTGGGTCTGCCGCAGGTAGTAGGGGCATTGCTCGCCGGAATAATCATCGGTCCGGCAATTTGGTCGCCCATGACGAACGACGCATTCGTACCCGTGCGCGGTTCGGAGTTTCTTAAATTCCTTGCCGAGCTCGGCGTAATAATGATAATGTTCAGCGCAGGACTTGAAACCGATCTTAAAGAACTCAAGCGTTCCGGACTTAAAGCATCGTTTATAGCGCTTGCCGGAGTTATAGTTCCGCTTGTACTCGGTTTCGCAATCGCCATACCGTTTTTCGGATTAAAAGATACCGATTCGATACTCAGTTGCGTGTTTATAGGCGTTATTATTACTGCGACGAGCGTATCCATTACCGTAGAAACATTGCGCGAACTCGGCAAACTGAAAGGCCGAGTAGGCACCGTCATCCTTTCCGCAGCGATAATAGACGACGTTATCGGAATAATTGTACTCACGTTTGTGGTCGGGCTTAAAGACCCCAACCAGGCAAACCCGTACATGGTGTTGCTCAAAACGGTACTGTTCTTCGTTGTCGGTATCGGCGTCGGCATAGGCTTGAAATTTCTTTTCAAATGGCTGGCAAAAAAATATCCGCACACGCGCAGAGTGCCTATTTTCAGCCTTGTGGTTTGCTTTGTTTACGCATACTGCGCCGCAAAGTTCTTCGGCATAGCCGACATTACGGGCGCATACCTTGCCGGCATCATGCTGTCCAATCTTAAAGAAACGGGTTACATAGAACGCAAGGTAGACGTAAGTTCGTATATGATTTTTACGCCCATATTTTTCGCGAATATAGGCATAGAAACATCATTCACAGGCTTTAAACCGCAAATACTGCTATTCTGTTTTCTGTTTATTTTAGCAGGTCTTATGGGCAAAATTTTGGGGTGCGGAATTGCCGCCAAAGCTTGCCGATTCTCTTGGGGCGATTCGGTAAAAGTCGGTATAGGCATGATGGCACGCGGCGAAGTCGCGCTTATCGTCGCACAAAAAGGCATAGGCGCAGGATTGTTGCCGTCGGTATATCTTTCCGCAGTAATACTGCTTGTAATAATATCTTCGCTCGTTACGCCTATAGCGCTTAAACTAATGTTCCGAAAAAGCAAAAACTCGCCCGACGACGGCAACGACGCACCGCCCGAGCAAGCGTCGACCGAAGAGCAACCTACGCCTATCCCGGAAGAAACAGCGGCTGTGACGATAGAACAGCCTTCGCCCTCCGATACAGCGCCCATAGCCGAACAGGCGGAAACATAGTTCGCAAACATAATTTGTAAAATTGAAATATTATATCCATTAAGCTCGCATGCCGACCGCATGCGAGTTTTTATTTAGCTTTATCGCCCAACTCTTGATATACCGTACCCCTCTCCTGCAATTTAGGCAATTGTACGTCTGCAAATACGTCTTTTTTCATTTTTATCTCCTTCTCTTGTTTAGTGAATAAGTCACACGATAAACGTGTCTGCGAACATATTTACTCGATTTTTGCGTAAAATGAGTTCGAGGTAGATATGCAACCGTCTTGGAAACTAAATAAATTAGGCGAAAAATTAAATTATTACCTATCCCTTAAAGGTTGGTCGCAACAACACTTAGCAAATAAGCTCGGAACAACTCAACAGTCTGTTAGCAGATGGGTAAACGGGCAAACCGAACCCGAACTTGACGATTTACTGCTAATATGCTACTTGTTAGATGAAGATCCGAACGAATTTTTAGGGTTCAACGATATTTCCGCAGACGAATTTGCAAAATTCGAAAATACTCGAAAACGCAAATAATGTCGCTATATTATTCACACTATATCACACAATAAATGTGTATGTCAATTATATTACTCACTTTTATCTCCCATTTTTCAAGGTAAACTAATGAGTATTCCAAAATTGAATAAATTAGGCGAAAAGCTTAAATATCTATTGGCTGTAAATGAATACACACAGCAACAACTTGCAGACAAATTAGGGACTACGCAACAATGCATTAGCCGTTGGATAAATGGTAATAGAGAGCCGAGCATTGACGATATACTTTTGATATGTTACTTTTTAAATGAAGATCCTAACGAACTATTAGGATTTAATGATATTTCACAAGACGAATTTAAAAAATTCGATAATTTGTTTAAGCTCAAAAAAAGATAGACTTTTCTGCGGCGGTTCGCATAGATTCCTCGAGAGGGCAAAAAACGCTCGGAATGACTTACTTCTTTTGTAAAAGAAGTAAGCAAGAAAACTTTACTTTGATTTCTTGCTTATTTGTTTTATTTATCCTTTCTTTTAATAGTGTCCATAATTATTACTTAAAGAAACAAGCAAGAAAACCTTTTAGTGCCATGTATGGGCGTGTGGGTGTTTGTTATAGGTTACACCCGAATAGTTTCGTTACGTTAGAAATTTATCGGACGCCACATTTAAATTCGGAATTATAGATCCCTCGACTACGCTCGGGATGCCATTGGTATAGAGTGTGTCA
>CATKFJ010000038.1 GCA_949747725.1 uncultured bacterium | reverse complement strand
GGTAAAGCGATACGCGCGGATTTTCAAACATTCCGCCGTCAACGGCAGCATAAGTTTTTATTCCCTTAATGGTTTTTATCGCGCCTACTGTATAAAGAGTAATTCCGGCCTCACCCACTATCGAACGCCCCGGTTCGACTATAAGTCTCGGCGATTTTATCGCTCTTTCTTTAACGGCGTTTTTCAAATACCGAACCGAATTAGTCATATACTGCGCCGGCGTGAGCGGCTTGTCCTCGGCAATATAATGAATGCCGAATCCTCCGCCGAGATCGAGCCGTTCCACTTCAATACCTATTTTATTCAGCTTAACTATAAAATCGGTCATTTTATCGATAGCAATCTCAAACGACTGAGGCTCGAATATCTGCGAACCTATATGACAAGCCAGACCGGAGAAATGTATATTATTATATTCTTTTAAAGACGCAATTATCTGCTCTGCCGTTCCGTCGGCGATCCAAAATCCGAATTTACTGTCCGGTGTAGTTGTCTGAATAAATCTGTGCGTATGCGCCTCTACTCCCGGGTTAACGCGAACAAGCACATTTTGCGGCTTTTTTGCAAGCTTGTTTATAAGCTCGAGTTCTCGAACGGAATCCGCAACAAAACATTCCACCCCGACAGAAAGCGCATATTCGATCTCGCTTTCTGTTTTGTTATTACCGTGGAAATATATTTTATCGGCATCCATTCCGCCCTTTACGGCGGTATAAAGTTCTCCGCCCGACACGACGTCCGCTCCTACGCCGAGCGGCGCCAACAAATTATATATTGCCGCACAACAAAACGCTTTGGAAGCATAACATACGGTAAAATCGGGATATTCTTTTTCGAGAATATCCACATACTCTTTCGCGGTTTTTTGCGCGCGCGCCACATCGAATACGTATAACGGCGTGCCGTACTGTTTTGCAAGCTCGGACGCAATACAACCGCCGATTTTAAGGCGGTGGTCGTTTACTGTCAAATCGCCGAAAATAGGCAGTTTTGTATCGCTATCAGTCTTCTTCATTTCCGTCGTCCGGCAAATTGGCATTGTGATAAACGTTTTGCACGTCGTCATCCTCGTCGAACATATCGAGCATACGGCGTATCTTCGCCTCCGCTTCGGCATCGATATCGACCGTCGACGCAGGAATTTGTTGCACTTCGGACGATATTATTACACGTCCCGCTTTTTCAAGACCGTCTCGCACCGCAGGCAACGCACTCGGCGCAGTTTCGATATAATATTCCGTTTCGGAGCTGTCGAAATCGTCCGCACCGAGTTCCAATGCGAGCATCATTACTTCTTCTTCGTCATCCGACGGGTCCTTTTGCACAGCTATAACGCCCTTGGATTCAAACATGT
>CATKFJ010000037.1 GCA_949747725.1 uncultured bacterium | reverse complement strand
CCTACATTCTTGTTATCGAATAATGCATCTTCAATTTCTTTGTCGTTATATATTACCTTTACCGTCGGCGAAACAGGCGCGATCGTTACGTTTGCGGTCGCATAATAGACAAAACCGTTTCCTAACGTTATAACAAACTGCACATTTTCCACAGTTTTATTCGCATCGCCGATATTGCAAGATGATATTGCGGATATAGCCGCATTGCTCGTTCCGTTATCGGTTATTATCAATTTATCGTCGACATTTATTATCTCGATTTTTGTAACACCCGTCTTATTTACATTAGGCTTTACCGACGTATATTTATGTGCGGCATTATCCCAAGCAAGCGTAATATTATCAACTGTCGCACCGTCAACAGTTACAGACGCTTCGCCCGAGACGGTGTAACCGGCATAAGCGCCGTTTAATATGCGGAGCGTTGCAATAAACGAAACCGTATCGTTTGCCGTTAATACGTCGTTTACAAGAAGCATTCTGCCGCTTGCGCTCACTTTGTCGCTGTTTGCACCGTTGAGCTTTACGTCGCTTATTCCGAGCATCTCATAATCGGGCATAACGCCTTCACCGATAAAGCTCGGTTTTGCGGCGTTTTGCATATCGTAAGCGCCTATTCCGTTGGGCACGGACACACCGTCCGCGCTTGTAGCCGTCGGAAGAATAAGCAGTTTTACCGTATTGCTTTCTATTGTTTGACCTTCATGAATATCTCCTGTTACAAGAGTGCTTATTTTAACACCGAACTCGATTCCGCTAACAGGCACGTTGATATTCGAAAGCTTTACCGTAACTGTTTTATCTGCCGTATTTACACTAACCGTTCCTGTGCCGTCGGATAAACCAACCGAATGCCCCGTTATATTACCAAGCGTGACATCATTTGGAACATTAACGTCATAAGTCAGTACAACACTGCCGTTAGTGACGACTGCGCTTTCCCCACAGGTAAGCGTTATCGTAGGCAGAGCGACGCCCGTGATCTTAATATCTTTATAGAATGTATAAGTCGTGCCGATATAGCCGCCGGACGTAATAGTAACAACGGCTTTTACCGTAACGGTTTGATCGGAAGTAACATTGTTTTTGGCGGTTACAGTGTAAGTTTTATCGCTCTGAACAACATTTACATACTCTGCTCCGCTGACGATAGAATACTCTACATCATAGTTCGCTTTATAAGTCGCATCATCAGCTATACCGAGCGTTGTATTCCCAGCCGGTTTTATCGTATCATTGGTGTTAGTCAACGACATGTTCGGCGCTGTTGCCGTTACCGACACGGTCTTGCGCTCGACATAGATCTTGCGGTTGCCTACGGTAACTACAGCGTCGATAGTGACGGTAGTAGGATCGGACAGCGTTACGGTAGCGGTCTTACCGTTTATCGACACGGCAGAGCTGTCGACGCCAAACACGCTGATATCGACCGTCGCGTTATCGGCAACGTCGGAAACGGCATACTCCAATGTATATTTTTCTGTCGCGGTAGTACCGTCTATATTTATACTTCCGCCTGATATATCGACCGACTGACTGCCTTTTTTCGCGGTGAGAGTAACGGTGGGATTTTCGCCGTACGTGAAGTAATAGACTTGCTCTACCGATCTGCTTACGCCGTAAACCGTGGAAGTAACCACTACGGTAAACTTGCCGCTTGCGTTATCGACCAAAGTTACGGCACAGTTATTATCGGTGAATGTGCTTGCAACCGTTATCACGTTATCGCTACCCGATTTAACGGCTACGGCATAAGATGAGCCGCTTACGCTTGACGGATTAGTCAAAACGAGTTTATAAGAATTTTTATCGCTATCGCTTATAACATGCGCGCCGACGCTTGCCGCACTGTCGTACGTGCTTACTTCGTTCGCGGCTGTTCCGTACACCATTTTAAACTCGGGCGCATAACCGCATTCGACTGTAAGTACATATTCCGCCGTCGCCGTAGCAGTAAGTTCGTTTTCGGAAGATGATTTATTATCTGCGTCAAGCGAATACGTTACGGTCGCCAAAATTTTATAAGTCCCGATACTTGCATTCGATTTTCCGTCAAGCGTAACCGTGCTGTTCTCGAATGCCAAACCGCTCTTCTTAGCCGAATCGTTTGCATAACCGAGCGCATACGTATAAGTAAGTCCCGTTAGGTTAGCGATCGCCGTCTTGGGCGCAACGGTCACACTGCCGTTTTCGTCAAGTATATCTATTTTGCCCGACGTTTGAGCAAGACTAAGCTCGGGGATCTCCGTCAACACAAACACGACGTCAAGCGTTTTGGCCGTAGTATCGCCGTTTTGTGCCGACAGCGTAACAGTTACCTCGCCGTCGCCGTTGCCTCGAGGATAAACTTTCAACCCGTCGATATGGACCTTACCGTTAGACGTGCTCAAGCCGAGGATCGGATCGGTAAACGTCACACTGCCGAATGTCGTGTTGCTTACGGCTACTTTGCCGCTTAAATCGATATAAGTGCGATGCGTTCCGTCAATGTAATAGAGATAAATTTTACCGTCTTTATATTCGCTGCCGAGTCCGCTGAGCGATACCGACGTTATTTTTACCGTGTAATTTACGGTGACGGTTATCTCAAACGCTTTGCCGCTACCGCCGTTATCGGTATAGGATATCTTGTAAACGACCGCGCCGCTCTGTGCCGTAGGCGTAATAGTAAGTACGCCGTCATTGCTTGCAACGCCGTCGCCCGATTGCACGCTGTAGTTTACCGTCTTATCGGCAACAGGCAAATTAGTGCCGTCGTTTTTGACAATACCTTTAAGCGTAAACTTGTTATCTGCCGCACTCGAAATAACGACGTTT
>CATKFJ010000036.1 GCA_949747725.1 uncultured bacterium | reverse complement strand
GTTTTTTCATGAAATAGCGCATTGCACTTGACTTTGACGGTAATATAACGTATAATATTAAAAATTCAATATCTGCCACCGGGTAGAAAAAGCAATGCTCAGCATTCCTTGCATATCGTTAGGTCTTTGAAGATATGCTTTGGGAATGCTGTTTTTTTGGAAAACAACCATGAAAAATCCATTTAAACAGCTAAACAAATTCGATATAGCGTTATGGTCGGCATCGGTCATAATAATCGTGCTCGCCTTCACCGTTTCGCCCAACCGCGATTATCTGACGCTTGTTTCATCCGTAACGGGCGTATCCGCGCTTATATTCATAGTAAAAGGCAGCGTTGTCGGGCAGATACTGACCGTTATATTCTCGGTGTTCTACGGCGTTGTATCGTACTTTTTCGCTTACTACGGCGAGATGATTACTTACCTCGGAATGAGCGCGCCGGCCGCCGTGTTTGCAATAATTTCTTGGATACGCCATCCGTATAAGGATAGCGCGCAAGTAGCTATCGGCAAGCTGAATAAAACCAAGATCGCGGTTGCATTCATACTTACCGCCGCAGTGACCACGGCATTTTACTTTATTCTGCGCGCGCTCGGCACGGCAAATCTTATCACCAGCACCGTATCGGTAGCAACGAGCGTGCTTGCGGCGTCGTTCACTTTTCTGCGCAGTCCGCTCTACGGCATAGCGTATGCCGCCAACGATATAGTCCTAATAGCGCTGTGGACGCTTGCTACAATAAAAGATATCGCCTATATCCCGATGATCCTCTGCTTTGCCCTATTCTTAATTTACGACATATACGGATTTTTCAGTTGGAAAAAGCGCAGATCGCAACAGTCGGGTTCGGCTGACGACCGACACGACCCGACCGATACCGATGTGCAAGCACCGCTACCCGATAACGATTTTCAATAATTTTTATTGTTTGTGCATTAAAACGGTTGATTTATTTTCGACCGCATGATATACTTATTAGGTATTCGCCACTATAGTCTAGAGGTTAGGACGTTGGCCTCTCACGCCGAAGACCCGGGTTCGATTCCCGGTGGTGGTGCCAAAAAATAAAGGACACTTTATAAGTGTCCTTTATTTTTTGCCCCACCCCGAAATCGACTGCGCCGCTGTATACGGCAAATATACTGCGTATCCGTCATTCGGCGCACGGTTCGTTAGGCACTTTTGAAAAACCGATTAGATCCAAATCAACTCTTAGACTTGTTAAATGAATATATCAGATCCATAACGATCCGTTTTTGTTCTTCGGACAAAGCCAGCCATTTAGTCAACAAGCGATTTTCTTCTTCAGAATACTTATACGCACCGCCGCAAAAAAAGTATTCGAGCGTAATGTCCATAGCTTCGCAAATTTTAATAATATTGTGCATCGTAGGCGTAGCGCCTGCTTTATACCAATCGTAAATTGCATTCGTGGAAATGCCCGTTTGGTTGGAAAGTTCATAAGCAGTCCAACCTTTTATTCGCATCAACTCATAAATGCGTTCAACAACATCGATCATAATCTTTTCTCACTGTTTGTAGATAAAAGCGTCAATAACCGTTTCAACAGCATTGCGTTCTCATTTAGATAGAGTACGCCACTCGTCAATAAACACACTGTCCGAACTTTTATCAGCCACACCGCCTATGCCGTGAAAAAATTGCTCGACAGTAACACCCGTCACTTCGCATACCCTTTCGATAACAGATAAAGCCGGCAATGAATCAAGCCTGCTCCAATTGCTTATAGTAGTCGGGGTCACGCCTATTTGTTTAGCCAAATCCGCTTTGCTCATGCCTCGCTTAACCCGAAGTTCGTCTATGCGCGAAATTATATCGTTCATTTTTACACCACACTAAGTCGACTACAATGTTTATATAAGACATTTTACATAATTATGTATGCAACCATATAGCATTTACATTTGACTAAAATATCTCTTGTGTTATATCAAAACATATTCAATGAAACCATAAATTTTATCAATAATTCTCTATCTTCAACACTCAACATCATTAATTTATTAATGATATTGCGCTCTTCATCTGTATGAACATATGTTCCATTACAGAAAAAAAATTCAAGCGATATACCCATTGAATCACAAATCTTTATAATGTTTTTTAATGTTGGCAACGATTTATTTTTATTCCAATCATATATAGAGTTGGCAGATATACCAGTTTGATTTGCTAATTCATATTTTGACCAATTTCTAATTTCCAAGAGGTCATTTATTCGCTTAACTACATCTATCATTTATTTTATCCTTTTTTCTCAGCATTAATTCCAATATATCATCTATGACCATTTTTTCTTTTTCATTTAACAATCTCCAATTATATAGAAAAATGTCTTCTAAATTACTTTTTGATAGCAATTCAGTATCACTGAAAAATTGTTCTATAGTGATTCCAAAAATTTTACATATTCTGTCTAAAACTATCAAAGATGGCATAGTATCCATTTTATACCAATTACTAATTGTCAGTGGGGCTACATCTATTTTTTTAGCTAATGCCGCCTTACTTAAACCATTACGCAAACGCAAGTCATCAATGCGAATTAATATGTTATTCATAAAATACCTATTAAATATGTCAGTCATCTAACAATTATATGCATTATATTTTAAATTAAATTATACGTTAATAAGTAGTAGTTTATTTTTATAAATATATAATTTTATTTTTATTAGTTACGAAAATTTAAATATTACTACAATTAAACACATAAATTCTATTTGCAAATATATAAAATAACTGATATAATACTATTAAGCAACATGACAATAGTGAGGTTCAGATGTCACAAAAAAATGGTAATATGGCAAGTAGCATAACCAATGCTATAATAGGTATTATGACAAATATACGCATCAATTGCTATGTTGAAGAAAACTTGCTTCTAAAAAAAATTAGCTATAATGAAGAAATTCCTATATTGCAATATCTAAATGAATTAAATATTTTACAGACGAATTATAGTGTTAATATCAATGATTTTGATGGATTTATGATCTATAATGGGAGGATCAGAAACATTAATTTCGAGGAACTTTGTTTTGATTTTTATAAAAGCAAAATAGAATTGATTTTTAGAAATGCTCCTAAATATCAAGATAATGAAAATGACATTTGTCACTATAAAAATGGATTATATGAATATCTTAAAACAATTTATAAAACATTTAAAGAGATAATTCAAATAAATTTACCTGTGGAAATACCTATATCTGACTTTACCCCAAATCATATAACGTCATACGAAAATGATTTGAATTGTGCAAGTTTCATTGCCACAATTTTGATAAAAAAACTGAAATTAGGGAAATGCGTAGACAAATATTTAAAAAATATGGATTACATACCTGATTATCTATTAAGACTAGTTCATAAAGAAAACAATCATTATATATTAATAAACAATAATCCCAACAGCATAGACTATATTTTAGCTTTATTTTCTTGCTTTACATTTAGTACCCAACAAAATAAATTAATTTATCACACCAAATTATCCATTTGGGAAAATCAAATAAAATAAAAATCGCAAACTTTATAATGTCTGCGATATTTATTTTACGTTATGCGGCGTCCTTGACTACCGTAGGCGGCGCGCCGTTCTCTATGGTATCGGACGTTATGATTATCTTTTTGATCGTTTTGTCGGACGGCGTGCTGTACATAATATCGAGCATGGCGTTTTCGACTATCGTTCTTAAACCGCGCGCGCCGGTATGGAGCGATATCGCTTTATCGGCTATTGCGGTCAAAGCGCCGTTATCGAATTCCAAATGAACGCCGTCAAGAT
>CATKFJ010000035.1 GCA_949747725.1 uncultured bacterium | reverse complement strand
GACAGCGGAAAAATCGGCGCTCTCGACTTGGGTTATGCAGCTACGGCAGCCGATATTCTGGAAAGCGGTTTGCCGACCGACAGACATTAAGCAAAACAAAGGAAAGAAAAAATGTTATCTTTTTTATCTGCTGGAATACCTAAGATAGTTGTCGATGTTTTCGATAACATAAATTGGGTAGTTGTTACGATCGCAGGGGCATGTATGGCATTGCCTATGATTTATTGGGTTTTAATGATCATACCGCAAAAACGTTATCCCGATGCGAAAATCAATCATAAATTTATCGTTGTGTCATGCGCGCGCAATGAGCGTAATGTTATTAAACATCTTATAGATTCAATTCGTGCGCAGGATTATCCGCGTGAGCTTTTGGATATTTTGGTCGTAGCGCATAACTGTTCCGATGATACGGCAGAGGTTGCCCGTGCCGAAGGCGCGGATATAGTGCTCGAACTTAACGACCCCGATCGCAAGCACGGGCGAAAAGGATATGCGCTTCAGCTTGCGTTCAGAGAAATATTGGATAATCATCCCGAGTATGAGGGCATAATGGTTATGGACGCCGATAACCTCATGAACAAGACGTTTGTGAAGGAGATGAATAAGGCGTTCGATGCGGGCGTGGAAGTCGGTACGGGTTATAGAAATTCCAAGAATTACGACGATAACTGTGTTGCCGGATCGAACGGTATGACTTTCTTGCGCGATTGCCGTGCCAACGGTCACGGTCGTACGCTGTTGCATTCTACGGTGCCGCTTGCCGGAACGGGATTCTTTATACGCAGAGAAGTCGCGCTCGATATGGGCGGATGGAATGCTTTTAATCTTGTAGAAGACTTTGAATACACTCTGCAACTGTTGGATAAAAAGCATAGGGTTCAATACGTTTCTCAAGCCGAATTTTTCGACGAACAGCCGCACGGCTTAAAATACTCGCTTGTGCGCCAAACTCGGCTTGGCAAGGGCGTATTTCAGTTATTGTTCAGATACGGTCCGAAAATGCTGTTCAGATTCTTTACGCGGTTTTGGCTCGGGAATATAGATATGTTTCTGAATTTGCTGGATCCGTTAGTCGCGCTTCTCGCAACTTTTTGGTTCCCGTTTTATTACATATTGAAAGGCGTTCTGGCTTTTATGGATCCAATAGGGTACGGTATAGCCATTTTTAATGCGTCGGGCGGATATATGACGCTATTTGCAACGGGCAACATGGGAATAGGCTTTTATTGGGTATTCCATGACGTACTGTTGCAGATCGTTGTTTATGTTATAGGCACGATAACTATTCAAAATATTGTTTTATTGCGCGCCGAGTATATGCGCGTGAATTATAAAAAATGGTATCGCATAGTCACTATGCTCATTTTGTATCCGTGGTATAATTTGCTTGTAGCCGTGGCTCTTACCATAGGGATACTGACGCCGCGGCTTACCTGGCGTCCGACTATACACGACCGACCGATGTCGCTCGAGGAGATCGTGGGTGCGCCTGTCGTAGTGCAGAATTCCACAGTCGGCGAAACGTCCGTTGTTGCCGAAGATATACCGGCTGCTACGGAGTCTGAAGAATAATTTAAAACGAGAAATGCCGCATTTATGATGTGCGGCATTTAATTTGTGCGATTTGCTGCTATAACGGAATAAGCAGCTATCAGTTCCGAAAGTTTAAATTTACAGTTTAACGGACTTGTGGACGGCAAAGGAACGGTATCGGATATAATAGGATTGTTTACTTTGCGGTTGTACCGTTGAAGATGCTTATATGCCGCACCGCCTGTCGTGTATATCGTTTTTATTCGAGTAAAGCGTTGCAGTAATCCGTCTATATCGTTATAAACTACATTTTTTATCGTGCTGTCCGATGCGCCTATTATGTCGCAACTCTCTATAACATCCCATAGCGCAATGCCGTGAGATAGGGCAAGCTCCGACCGCTCTGCTGTAGTGATCGCTTGACGGCTGTCGAAAATATTTGACATGACTTGCCAAAACCTGTTTTGCGGATGTGCGTAATAAAATTGTGCTTCTACGGATTTCGGCGATAACATCGAACCGAGTATAAGCGTATCGCAGTTTTCGTTTATCAGCGGCGGAACAATGCCGTGGTTTGCTTTTCGCGGTTGTTGCATATTGATATTATATCGGATCTGTGCGGAAATTGCAAGCAACTTCTATTGCGTGTGTTAATTCGCTTGCGGAATACAAATTATAATGTTATAATACAAGTGAAAAAGCTTGCTAGCAAGGGCTTTTTCGCGCCGTATTTCAACTTACGACTGTTATCCGCTTTTAGCGGATAAAGTTGCGATAGCGACACAAAAGCCTTGCTTTTGTCAGCCGTGTAATGTTATAATACAAGTGAAAAAGCTTGCTAGCAAGGGCTTATAATAAATCGACAGAATTACGGAGGATGTTATGCCAAACATTACGGAAAGCATAAAGTATGTAGGCGTCAACGACAAAACTATAGATCTGTTTGAGGGACAGTATATTGTTCCGAACGGCGTCTCTTAAAATTCTTATGTTGTTATCGACGATAAGATAGCTGTGTTCGATACCGTAGATAAACGCAAGACAGAAGAATGGCTTGCTAATCTCGAAGCTGCGTTAAACGGAAAGACTCCCGATTTCCTTGTTATTTCGCACATGGAACCCGATCATTCCGCAAGCATCAATTCTTTCCTGAAAAAGTATCCGAAAACAACGGTTGTCGGCAATGATAAATCTTTCGCTATAGCCGAGAGATTTTTCGGCAATATATTTGCTAATAGACTTACCGTTAAAGAGGGCGACGAATTATCGTTGGGTAAGCATGTGTTAAAGTTTGTATTTGCACCGATGGTGCATTGGCCCGAAGTCATGTTCACTTACGAAAAGACCGAAAAGGTGTTATTTTCGGCAGATGCGTTCGGTAAGTTCGGCGCGCTCGATGTTGAAGAAGATTGGGCATGCGAAGCGCGTAGATATTATATGAATATAGTAGGTAAGTACGGCGCGACGGTCCAGAGCGTGCTTAAAAAAGCTTCTGCGCTCGATATCGATATTATATGCCCGTTGCACGGTCCGATTCTTAAAGAAAATCTCGCTTACTATATAGATAAATACAATATCTGGAGTTCGTACGTTCCGGAAGACAAGGGCATTGTCATAGCGTACGCATCCATTTACGGCAATACGGCGGCAGCGGCGGAAAAGCTTGCCGAGCAGCTGCGAGCAAAAGGTGAGAAAGCGGCAGTATTCGATCTTGCGAGAAGCGATATGGCGGAAGTAATAGAAGACGCATTCCGTTATGACAGATTGGTAGTCGCTTGTAACACGTATGACGGCGGTATCATGCCCGTAATGGAATTATTCCTTAATAAACTTAAGGGCAAGAATTATCAGAACCGCAAAGTCGCGTTTATGGAAAACGGCAGTTGGGCGCCCGTTGCCGCAAAACTTATGCGCGCTTATTTCGACGGCATGAAGAACATTGCTTTTGCCGATACTGTAGTGACTGTCAAGTCGGCTTTGGATGAAACTGCCGAAAGTCAAATCAAAACGCTTGCCGACGAACTTACAAAATAAACTTAATATTAAACAAAAACACCGTTTTGAAAAACATTAAAGCGGTGTTTTTGTTTGTGATCAAGCATGCCCGTGCTCCCATTTAGGTTTAGCATATCCAATATGTCATAATATTAAACAATACAGTCTAATAATAATTACAATAAAATCATGACACGAAAAAACCCAATCGATAGTTCGATCGGGTTGTGCTTGGTACACCCTCGGAGACTCGAACTCCGGACCCACTGATTAAGAGTCAGTTGCTCTACCAACTGAGCTAAGGATGCTTAAAGCATAGTTATATTAACACATATAAAAAAAGATGTCAAGGATTTTGGGGCGGAATATTTAAAATGTGAGTGCAAATTTTATTATGCAGAAATTTTTTTAAAATCATGCGAAAAATGCCGTCATTTTTGTTGACAAAACTTTTCGTTTATTGTATAGTATTAAAGCTAAGCGCATGGGTTATGGACCTT
>CATKFJ010000034.1 GCA_949747725.1 uncultured bacterium | reverse complement strand
TGGAGTTCAGACGTGTGCTCTTCCGATCTATCGGCAAGCCCGAGATCGACGAGCCGTCGCGCCTGAGAAAGAATGCGTTCCTCGGTTATGTCGTTACTGTAGGCATTCCAAGACGCCCAGCCCATAAGCGGCGTCTTGCGCGGCTGCTCTGCCGTAACGTTTGTCGTTTGAGCTTTTTCGGCTGTAGGTAGTTTCATAAAAATCATTCCCAATAGCGCAGTGCAGATCAGCGATAGCGCAGTTAAAATTATAACGAATTTTTGTCTTAACCTTATAAACGTTTTCATCATTTCACCTCCACGGCATACGCCGCATTTTCGGTAATCACAAACACCCATGCGCCGGTTGTCGGAACGTCCACAACGATCTCCGCCGCGACTGCTCCGTTGCCGTCCGCCGCAGTCTGCGCCATTGCGAGCGCTCCGCCGACCAGCCAAGAGTATATATCGTCTTTGTTTTTCAAAACGAGGATAAACACTTCGCCGCGCGCTTCGGCAGTCGTTTCCACGGTTATTTTGCCGTCGCCTTTGCTGACGCTTACTTTGTCGCCGTTTGCGGTAGTTTCAAAAGCGTAATATACCGCGGAAGTTTGCGAGGAGCTTAACGTCTGCCCGTTACCGAGCGCCTTGACCGTTATGCACTGACCGATCTTAAGCGCTATCCCGTCTGTATACGGTTGAAACCGTCCGCCGTCTATCGAATATACCATCGCCGCGTTTTCCGCTTGCGTAACGGTAACGGCGCCGTCGTCCGAAACGGTTATGATCGGCTTGCTCATACAAGAACTTTCCACGTTCACAAAGCCGTCGGCGGCGTAGTCGGTAATAAGCTCCGATATCTCCGCCATTCTTGCCGAATACCCGTCGCTGTCGGGCAAAAGCGCTTGCATTCCCGTAACGGTAACGTTTGCGCCCTGCGAATAGAATTCAAACAGTTCTTTCGCGTCTATCCCGTTATAGACCAGCCTTAACGCTCCGTCTATAAACAACGCCGCGCGTGTTTCGTCGACCGCAAGCTCGAACTCTGCGTCAAGATCGCCGCGATCGAAAATATCGTTGTCGTTGCCCGTTCCGACGAATGAGTCGCCCATGCCGCACGCAACCGTAATTTTGCCGTTTTGCTGCGCGAGCAAACCCATGTCGTTATTGCCGAAACGGAACGCCGTTTTCGCATTGGCTGCCGCGGCATTCATCGAGATCGCACCGCTTAAAATAAATCCGCGGTCAAGCGGCGTGCCGTCGTAATACACTTGCGTTGTCCACGGCGTATCGCCGACCGCACGTTCCATATCCGCCAAACCGTCGTACGTAACGGTAAAATCGTCAAACAGCGTTCTGTATTTGCAAGGGTCGCTGAATGCGTACAGACCGACGTAAACGTTATCGGACGGCAACATGTCGGTAGACGCTGCGCCTGCGGCGCCGCCCGAACACGTAATGTTTTTGTCGAACAACTCGCGAACGTCCGTCCGCACGATCCGTTTACCGTTAAGGAACAGATCGGCAAGTTCGCCGTTGAGCACAAGCTTTAATTCCGCCTCGAACATTTCCGCGGTATTGCTGTTGACCCAGCCGCCGTGAGCGTTATAAGAACCAAAAGTGCCCGGAAAAGCCGTATTGGATATGGGAACGCGTCCGGGGAATCCGTTAAAATCTCTGTCGCCGTTGGACCACGACAACCATATATTATTACCTTGAGCGATACCTATATTGTAATGTTTATCGGTGGCGGCGTCCACGATATAAAACCCGTGGAATTGCCAAAGTCCGCCGTATGAATATATCTTTGTCTTTAACGTAAGAGTGCCGCCGCTCAGATCGTACGCGCGCGATCTGTCGTACAAATATCCGCTCGAAGCTCCGTTGCCAATGACCGCCGATACCGATCCGTCGGCGTTACGTCTTATTGCGGAATTGACGCCGAAAAACTCGCTGTCGGTAAGCGCGTCGGACATAAACGCCTGTGCCGAGTCTTCCACCGCAAACTTGCGAAATTCGAAATTGTTTGTAAACGCATTGGCGCAGGCTACGATAAGCTCGACCGCAGACGGCTTCGCGTTGTTCGATCCGACGTACAAATACTTTAGATCCGACGGCTGTTTAACGAAATAGTACGTTTTGCCGCCGTCGAACGCTATCGCAAAATCCGTTTCGTCGTTTTCTCCCGACAGCGCCGTGAACATCGGCAAATAATTAGATACTACGGACTCGTCTATACCGATTATTCCGTCGGACAAAAACCGACACGTATAACCTCCGACTTTAACGCCTAAATACAGATCCGCGTCGGACATGCCTTTGACGCCGTTCGAAACGGGCGTTCCGTCGCTCGACGCGCCGTGCGCACGTTTTCCGTCGCCTTCGCCGAACGTTGCCAACGAAAATTTAATTACCTGCCCGTCCTTTGCCGGATCGGTAAAGCTTATACCGACATTACCGCCGTTTGTATTGTAATAAGAACAGCGCAGCGTGGAAAAGTCGTCTCCGTCTATCTGCATTTCGGGCGCGGACGATCTTACGCTGCCCGTAAGCGTCAGTTTGTAAGCCGCGGACGGATCGGTAATTTCGACGCGCGTCGAAAAATACCCGAGCTTTGACGCAACAAGCGCAAGCGGCTTTTCGGTCGTCGGATAACCAAACGTAAACGCGCCGTTCTCGGCAACCGTCGTGTATGTATTGACGTCGGTCGTAAGAGTGACCGTAGCCCCGGGTTCGGTCGTTCCTTTAATATCCGCCGTCGTCGGCTTTTCCACCGTCTCGGTGAATGTGACCGCTTCGCTGTACGCGCTATCAGAAAATTTTACGCCGTCGCCCACTGCTTTTACACGTATGCTCTGCTCGTTTGTCAGGCTTACGTGCGTAACGTCCGTCGGAGTTTCCGCACCGTCGTTTATCTTGTAGGCATACCCCGACGCATTCGCTACAGCGTTCCAGCTCGCTGTCCCGTTTGCGTCTACGACGACGGACGGCACCGCAAGCGCGATCAAAATATCGTCCGGCTCGGGCGGATCGGTATTTTTATCGCCGCATCCCGTCACGGTCAACGCAATCGCCGCAGTAAAACAGCATAAAAGCATCGTCCATATATATTTGAACTTTTTGATTCCGATCATATTTTCCTCCGATCAAAATACGACTGCCGACGCAACTAACAGTACGCAAGATCGATACCGCATACATCGACATTTTCAAGTTCAATATATACTTTTAACTCGCACATTACCAATGAATTTTTACACCAAAACATAGAATTTTTTGTTGTTTGCAAAATTCCGTTTACAAACAACACGCATAAAAAAATTCCACCGTTGCCGGTGGAATCAGGCTTAAGACCTTGTTTATACGCGGTCTTTTATTTCGGTCGAATGCTTTTCGTAACATCAATCCGATATATATAAGAAGTTTTTGTATACTGATTTGAGGCTTGAAG
>CATKFJ010000033.1 GCA_949747725.1 uncultured bacterium | reverse complement strand
TAAGGGCAAAAAGGGGATTTACTGTTTCGACGAGAAAGAGCGCGACGAGGCGCTCGATCAGCTCGGTCGAAAGGGTTGCGAACTTCAGCGTTACAAAGGTTTGGGCGAAATGAACGCCGAACAGCTTTGGGAAACGACCATGAGTCCCGAACACCGCTCGCTCAAGCGCATCACAATGGAGGACGCGTTCGAGGCAGACGAGATATTCAGCGTGCTTATGGGCGATATGCCGGAGCTTAGAAGACAGTTTATCGAGCAGAACGCCAAGCTTGTAACGGAGCTTGATATATAAAGTATTTCGATATTCGTGATTCCCGATCAAAAAGAGGATATTTAACATGGCAAGATTACCTAAAAGAAGCGCCGGCGCTTCCGACAACGTAAACAAGAATTATGTTGACAATACGAAAATAATCGACACGCACGTTGTGGACGAAATGAAGAAATGCTTTATCGCCTATGCTATGGCGGTAAACGTTTCGCGTGCCATTCCCGACGTGCGCGACGGTCTTAAGCCCGTTCACCGCCGTATACTTTACGCTATGGGCGAACTCAGTCTGTGGTCCGATAAGCCGTACAGAAAATGCGCGCGTGTGGTAGGTGACGTTCTCGGTAAATATCACCCTCACGGCGATTCGTCGGTGTACGACGCATTGGTTCGGTTTGCGCAGGACTTTTCCATGCGCTATCCGCTTGTAGACGGTCACGGTAACTTCGGTTCGGTCGACGGCGATCCGCCCGCGGCTATGCGTTATACCGAAGCGCGCCTTGCCAAGATAGCGTCCGAAATGCTGCGCGACATCGACAAGGAGACCATCGATTGGACTAACAACTTCGACGATTCGTTGCAAGAACCGGCGGTGTTGCCGGCGCGTTTCCCCAACCTGTTGGTAAACGGTTCGGACGGTATCGCCGTAGGTATGGCAACGGCTATTCCGCCGCACAACCTCGGCGAAGTCATTTCCGCTATCGACGCGCTTATTGACAACCCCGAGATCACTATAGACGAACTGTGCAAGTTCGTGCCTGCGCCCGATTTCCCGACGGGCGGTCTTATAATGGGTAGGGCGAACGTAAAGCGCGCCTACAAAACGGGTAAGGGCGGAGTTGTTATCCGCGCCAAGACAGATATAGAAGAATATCCGGTGCGCGAGGGCAGCGATCTTATGCGTCAGCGTATAGTCGTTACCGAACTGCCGTACCAAGTAAATAAAGAAAAGCTTATCGTTCAGATAGCCGATCTTGTTAAAGACAAGCGTATCGAGGGCATTGCGGACATCAAGGAAGAATCCGACCGTCAAGGCATGCGCATAGTCATAGAGGTCAAGCGCGACGCGCAGGCTCAAGTCGTTCTGAACATGCTGTTCAAACATACAAACCTTCAGGTTTCGCAAGGCATAACTTTCCTTGCGCTTGCCGACGGCGAACCGAAGATACTCAACCTCAAAGAGATGCTCGAATACTATTTGAAGCATCAGGAAGAGGTCATAGTACGCCGCACAAAGCACGATCTTGCCGCGGCGCAGGAGCGCGAGCATATTGTAGAAGGGCTTGTAAAAGCTCAAGCCAATATCGACCGCGTGATCAAGATAATCAAGCAGAGCCGCGATAACGTGGAAGCGGCGGAACGCTTGATGGCGGAATTCTATCTTTCCGACAAGCAGGCTAACGCTATCCTCGAAATGAAACTCAGACGGCTCACCAGCCTCGAGATAGACGCGCTTCAAAACGAGCTTACCAATCTTCAAGCGAAGATCGCAGATTTCAAGAGCATACTCGCAAGCCCCAAGCGCGTGACCGATATCGTTCGCGACGAACTTCAGCAGATAAAGGAAGAATACGACAATCCGCGCCGCAGCGAGCTTGTTATCGACTACGACGAGATCGATATAGGCGATCTTATCGACAAAGAAGACGTTGTTATTTCGATGACGCATTACGGCTACATCAAACGTCTGCCCACTACCGAATACAAGGCTCAGCACCGCGGCGGCAAGGGCATTACGGCGCACAAGCCCAAGGAAGAGGACTTTGTCGAGAACATGTTTGTCACCAACACGCACGACACGCTGTTGTACTTTACGAACTTCGGCAGAGTATATGCGGATAAAGCGTACGCTATCCCCGAGGCGGAGCGTACGGCGCGCGGCAGAGCGATAGTAAATCTTCTTCAGCTAAACGACGGCGAAAAGGTAAGCGCGGTCATACCCATTCACGACGATATGTATAAAGGCAATCTCGTAATGGCTACCAAGCGCGGTATGATTAAAAAGACGGCGCTCACAGAGTTCAAGCTCATTCGCAAGGTCGGCAAAGTGGCTATCAAGCTCAATGAGGGCGACGAATTGATATCCGTTCAGCAATCCGGCGGTATCGACGAAATACTGATAGCGTCGCAGAGCGGTAAGTGCATACGCTTCTCCGAGGAGAACGTGCGACTTATGGGCAGAGATACTCAAGGCGTAAGAGCTATGCGGCTCGACGAAGACGACAACGTGGTGGATATGACGATAGTCAAGTCCGACTGCGACGTTCTTACCGTTACGGAACACGGTTACGGCAAGCGCACGGATATCGACGAGTTCAGACTCCAGTCGCGCGCGGGCAAGGGCATTAAAGCCGGTACGTTCAACGAAAAGACGGGACGGCTTGTCAACCTTAAGCTTGTCGATCCCGAAGAGGACGTTATGGTCATATCGGACAACGGCACTATAATAAGAATGCTTATAAAAGAGATATCCAAGATAGGGCGTGCGTCGCAGGGCGTAAGGCTTATGCGCGTTAAAAACCAAGGCAACGTCGTGTGCGTAGCAACAGCGCCGCACCAAGAGATCTTGGACGATGACGGTGCGCCCGAGGGCGGCGAAGGCTGATAACGGTTAAAATTAAATGCCACTGAAAAGTGGCATTTATATTTCTATGGTATTGTAATCTTTGTTGAACACATTTTTTACGGGCAAATCGCGGTCTATATGCGCTAAACGTCGCTTGACGTGACCGCGAACCGATCATAACAAAATCCAACTGTCAAGGAGAAAAACATGTCGAATAAAAATACATTTTACGTAGACGGCAAAACGTTTTTGAATATGCCTATCGTCGATACGTCGATCGCGCTCGAAATCGTCGATATCGCCGACTTCGACGCCGTAAAGGCAAAGCTTATCAAGCTGTACGGCATAACCGCGCAAGCGACTGCAGACGGCAAAAAAACAACGTTGGGCGATATAAATGCGGCGCACGCCGTGTCGGTCGCGGCACAGACCGATTTTAAAAAGTCGCGTTACAACGCCGCCGACGCACTGCGCGTAACGGCGCGGCTCACGCAAGAGGACGGCGGCTGTCCGTGGGACAAGGCGCAGACGCACGATAGTATTCGTATAAATATGATAGAAGAAGCGTACGAGGCGGTGGACGCCATCGATAAGAAAGACGTGGAGAACATGCGCGAAGAATTCGGCGACGTGTTTTTGCAGGCGATATTGCATTCGGATATATCCAAGCGTTCGGGCGAGTTCGACTTCGACGACGTGTGCGACGAGCTGTGCAAAAAGCTTATAGGCAGGCACACATTCATATTCGGCGAGGACAGCGCGGCAAACCCCGACGAGGCGCTTACGCTATGGGAAAAAGCCAAGGGCGTAGAAAAGCATTACGACAGCGTAAAAAATCAGTTGTCGCGGTTGCCCGATAATTTTCCGGCATTGTTGCTCTGCCAAAAAACGCATAAAAAACTCAAAAAGTCGGGAGCGGTTTCCGATGCCGCAGTCGAACTTAATAAAGCGTTAGCCGATAAAGATTACACGCGCGTGATCGCGGCAAGCGTTGCGTTGCTGTCGGACGATGGCAAAGACGCAGAAGTCGAGCTTAATAAATTCGTTAAAAGCGTTATAGAAGGACTGTAAGGATCGTCGTGCGCATCGGAAAGTACGAAATTAACGGCGGTATACTCGCGCCGATGGCGGGATATACCGATATAGCGTTCCGCGAACTGTGCATAGAGCACGGCGCGGCGCTTACCGTTACCGAAATGGTGTCCGTGCGCGGGATCGTGCACGGCAACGCCGCAACGAATGTGCTAATGCGGCTCGGCGAAAAAGAACGTCCGTCGTGTGTTCAGTTGTTCGGCAACGATCCCGACGATTTTGCGCGTGCGGCGGAAAAAACAGAATGCGATATTATCGATATAAACATGGGTTGTCCCATGCCCAAGATCGTTAAAAACGGCGACGGCGCGGCGCTCATGAACGACCCCGAAAATGCCGGCAATATAGTGCGCGCGCTAAAAAAAGCTACCGACAGACCGATAACCGTTAAAACTCGGCTGGGATACCGTATGGACGAGGTAACGGCGGCGGAGCTTATAGAAAGCGTAGCGAATGCCGGCGCGGCGGCGGTAGCCGTTCACGGCAGGTTTGCCGAACAACGTTATGCCGGAAGTTCGGATATCGAATGTATAAGAAAATTAGCGGAGCGCGCGCCATTGCCTATTATAGTAAACGGCGATATGACGGATATAAACGCGGCGCAGCCGTTCGCGGCGGTCATGATAGGGCGTGCGGCGCTAAAAGATCCGTCGGTGTTCGACGGTAAACCGTCCAATCCGTTCGCTGTCGCGCGGCGGCACGTGGAACTGCTAAAAAAATATTTCGACGAGCGTTATGTCGTGTTTCAAGCGCGTAAATTTTTCGTTCATTATTTTTCCGGCGTGCGGTGCGGTAAGCAAATACGCGCGGCGGTCAACGACGCGCAATCGTCAAGCGAAATATTAAAGGCGCTTGACTTTTACGAGCGCAGTCGATTATAATATAGCAAGTAACATTTATTTAGGAGTTTAATATGTCGGAAACAAAAACGATCAACGCAAAAATAACGTTTACGGACGGCAACGTTATAAATCTCGAGCTTTATCCCGAAGTCGCGCCGATAACCGTGGATAATTTCGTCAAACTGTGCAAGGCTAAGTTTTACGACGGATTGTGTTTTCACCGCGTTATAGACGGGTTCATGATCCAGGGCGGCGGCTTTGTTTGGGATGAGCGGCGCGGCTTGGTGGACAAGCACGCTCAGTCCATAAAAGGCGAGTTCAATAGCAACGGTGTAAAAAATCCGCTCAAGCACGAGAAGGGAACGATATCCATGGCGCGCACTCAAGTACCCGATAGCGCGTCAAGTCAGTTTTTCATCTGTGTGGCGAATACGCCCTTCCTCGACGGCGAATATGCCGCGTTCGGTAAGTGCCGCGACGAGGAGAGCATTAAAACAGCGGTCAAGTACGGCAAAGTGAAAACGGGCAGATGGCAGTACTATTCGGACATTCCGCTAAATCCCATCGTTATTAAAACTATAGAGATAGAAGAATAATCAAGAATTTGCGCTATCCCGCGCAACGAAAAAAGTCGGTATAAAATTACCGACTTTTCAGTTTGAAACTATTGTC
>CATKFJ010000032.1 GCA_949747725.1 uncultured bacterium | reverse complement strand
TATGTAAGCAGACCGGCGCGCGCGCAGGCGAGTTTACCACGCCGCACGGAGTTATAAAAACGCCTGTATTTATGCCTGTCGGCACACAGGCTACCGTTAAGACGCTTGCCCCGTACGAGGTCGAAGAACTCGGCGCGCAGATCATTCTGTCCAATACGTATCACTTACATCTCCGCCCCGGCGAAGAAATAGTCAAGCTCAACGGCGGACTGCATAAATTTATGAATTGGAACAAGCCGATACTTACGGACTGCGGCGGTTTTCAGGTCTTTTCGCTTGCCAAGCTAAACAAGATAACCGATAACGGCGTGGAGTTCAGTTCGCATATCGACGGATCGCGGCATATGTTTACGCCCGAAAAATCGATAGATATCCAAAATGCGCTCGGTGCGGATATCATAATGGCGTTCGACGAATGCAGTGTGGCAGGTTGCGATAGGAAATATGCCGAAAGCGCGCTCGATCGTACGCTTAAATGGCTCGACAGAAGCTGTAAACATCACCATAACGAAAGGCAAATGCTTTTTCCGATAATCCAAGGGAACATGTTCGACGATCTGCGATTGCGTGCGGCAAAAGAAACCGTGCCGTATGCAAAGTGCGGTATCGCCGTCGGCGGACTGTCGGTCGGCGAACCGAAATCGGTTATGTATAAAATGCTTGACGTGCTTCGTCCCGAGTATCCTCAAAACATGCCGCGTTATTTAATGGGCGTAGGCAGTCCCGACTGTCTTGCCGAAGGCGTACTTCGCGGTATAGACATGTTCGACTGTGTTCTGCCTACACGTACCGCACGAAACGGATTGGCATACACAAGCGAAGGTGAACTTACCGTGCGTAACGCCAAGTATAAAGAGGACTTAACGCCGCTCGACCACAATTGCGGATGTTATACGTGTACGCATTTTACGCGCAGTTACATTCGTCATCTGATAAACGCCGGCGAAGTTCTCGGCGCGCGGCTTATATCATACCATAATTTGTATTACTTGGTACACTTGATGGAACGGATACGCAACGCCATTTTAAACGACGAATTCGGCGATTTCATTAAAGATATGCGCGAGCGCAAAGAGTATACGGATAACGTAAAACCGACGGATTTTCCTGATGGAATATAAGCTGATAAGAAGCAAGCGCAAATCGCTCACTATAAGCATCACGAACGGCGAGATAACGGTTAAAGCTCCGCTTAAAACGCCGCTGTCGCACATAGAAGCATTTATAGGCGAAAAATCGAATTGGATAGAACGAAAGATCGCGGAGCAAAAACGCAAAACCGATTTGCTGTCGAACGTTATAGCCGGCGAGTGCGTTTTATATCACGGCGCGTTCTTGAAAGCCGTCGGTTCGGCGGATCATAAGCGCATTAAAATCGACGGCGAATATATATTTATTCCCGAAAAATACAAAGACAGAACGGCGGCGGACAAGGCTTTGACGGCGTTTTTAAAGCGGCTTGCCGAAAATGAGCTGAATATATTGCTTGCCGACGTTTCGGCGCGTACGGGACTCGGTTATGCGTCGTTTGCCCTCACCAACGCTCGAACAAAGTGGGGAAGCTGTGACGGCAAGTGCAATATTCGACTTAATTGGCGGCTTATTATGCTCGACGCGGAGCTTGTGGAATATGTATTGATACATGAGCTTGCCCATACCGTTTATCACGACCATAGCAAATCGTTTTGGGCGGAAGTCGCTAAATTTATGCCGAGATATAATACGGCAAAAAAACGGCTTAAAACTTATTCGGTGTTGACGTCGATGTACAGATAGAAAACAACAGAGGATAATATGCGAATTTTGGGAATAGACCCCGGTTACGCCATTGTGGGCTACGGGTTGATAGAATACGATAAAGGTAAGCTTATTCCGCTTGACTACGGCGCTGTGGAAACTCCCGCCAAGCTTTCGACGACCGAAAGGCTCATTATGATAGAAAAGGGCATTACGGATATCGTGACCGATTTTAAACCCGACGAGATAGCCGTGGAAGAATTGTTTTTTAACACCAATATAACTACGGGAATAAAAGTAGCCCAAGCGCGCGGCGTAGTGCTTTTGTCATGCGCAAAGCTGTGCGATAAACTGTTCGAGTATACTCCGTTACAAATAAAATCCACGGTAACGGGCAACGGCACGGCAGCGAAAACTCAGGTCCAATTTATGGTGCGGTCGTTGTTAAGACTGAGAGAAACGCCCAAACCCGACGACGCCGCCGACGCGCTTGCCGCGGCTATCTGCCACGCATATTCCGCACAGGGAATAAAAAGAGGCATTAAGTAAATATCGCAAAGAGTTGACAATTTGCCGTAAAATAATTATAATCTAATACAATATGAATTCAGTTACGATTCCGCAAGGCTATAAATCGGTGTTGACTTTAAGAGAAACTCAGCACGCGATAAAGTATATAAAAGACGTCTTTCAACAAACGCTGGCGTCTTTTCTTGTCCTCGACAGAGTGACTGCGCCGCTTATCGTTGAAGCGGACAGCGGCATAAACGACGACCTAAACGGTGTAGAGCGCAAGGTTCGATTCGATATCTCCGCCGTCGATAAGTCTGCGGAGATCGTTCAGTCGCTTGCCAAGTGGAAGCGGCTTGCGCTTTACCGATACGGATACGGTGCCGGCGAGGGGATATATACGGATATGAATGCCGTGCGGCGCGACGATATTGTTGACAACACTCACTCTGTTTTCGTCGATCAATGGGATTGGGAAAAAGTTATAGAGCGTGACGCGCGCAATTTAGATACGCTTAAAGACGCGGTTCGCTCGGTAGTGCGCGCTATCGCATTTACCAATCGCAAAGTGAAACTGCGCTATCCCGTGCTTGACGTCAATATTACGGAGGATCCGTATTTTATAACGGCGCGGCAGTTGGAAGATAAATATCCCGATATTACGCCCAAAGAACGTGAAAAGCGTATTTGTAAAGAACATGGAACGGTGTTTGTAATAGGCATAGGAGGAAAACTTCAAAGCGGTATCAAGCATGACGGCAGAGCGCCCGATTACGACGATTGGGAACTCAACGGCGATCTGCTTGTTTGGAACGACGTGCTGTCGGACGCGCTCGAGTTGTCGTCCATGGGTATACGCGTCGACGCCGAAAGTCTTGACAGACAGTTGCGAGAATGCAATGCGCTCGAGAGATACGGGTTTAAATACCATTCGATGATACGCGATAATATTCTCCCGTATACGATAGGCGGCGGAATAGGTCAATCGAGGCTTTGTATGGTTATGCTCAAAAAAGCGCATATAGGAGAAGTTCAGGCGTCGGTTTGGGACGATAAGACCGTAAAACTTTGTGCCGACAACGGTATCGAACTGATGTAACTCGGTCGTGTTATAAGAAATTTCGGTTTAGTGACGTGCAAACTATTGACTTTATCGATTTGTTATGATAAAATTTAAATGTTTAGGGGAGTAGCTCAGTTGGTAGAGTCGCGGTCTCCAAAACCGTTGGTCGCGTGTTCGAGTCG
>CATKFJ010000031.1 GCA_949747725.1 uncultured bacterium | reverse complement strand
TCAAATATTTAATCTCGAAACACACGATATTCAAAGAATATTTAAAATCTCCGCAGAATCTGCCTATTATAGACAACAATACGCGCGTTACGATGCGAATAAAATTTCGAAATCTATAAGATCTCTAATCTTAGAAATGTTTACTCCGTCTCTTCGCAAACTAATATTTTCTATGCGACAGCCTACAATCTATTAAATTTGTATTTATGAAAGCAGCAGCATACGCAAGATACAGTACAGACAATCAAACGGAAAACAGTATCGCCACACAGCTTGATGCCATTACGCGTTACTGTCAGCAAAACGGCCACACCATTGTAGCCGTTTATTCGGATGAAGCGCAAACTGGTTTTTATGCGGATCGTAATGGGTTTGAAAACCTAGTACAAGCAGCGAAAAGACATGAGTTTGAATGCGTAGTCATTTATGATGTAACGCGCGGCAGTCGCAACGTAGTCGACTGGTTTCAGTTCAGACAGACGATGCAACAACTGAATATTCAAGTTCTATCCGTGACAGAAAAACTCGGCGATCTTCTCGATCCCAACGCATTCTTTATGGAACTAATCAGCGTAGGCATGGGACAGCACCAAGTTCTTCAATCGCGGCAGAAATCCATTGCCGGCAAACGAATGAAAGCCAAAGACGGTGTTTTTCTAGGCGGCGTTGCCCCGCTCGGTTACGATATTGTCGATCGGAAATATGTCATCAATGAAGCCGAGGCGCAGGTTGTGCGCCGCATATTCGAACTCTATGCCGACGGGCATTCCTATGATTACATTCTACTGGATATAAAGAAATTTAATGTTCTTGGTAAGCGTGGTCGTCCGGTCGGCAAAAACTCACTCTTCAGCATTTTGCACAATGATCGATATATCGGGGTCTACAGTTGGAACAGGCACAATAATCGTACTATGCACAAGTGGGCAGGCGGCCGAGAAACGCCGGAAGTTGCTACCGTCATCGAAAACGGGATCCCACCTATTATTGATCACGAAACTTGGAATCGTGTACAGGAACGTATGAATAACCGAGCAAATGCGGCACGAAACACCGCAAAGACAGCCTCCCTATTAACGGGAAAAATTTTCTGTGGAAAATGTGGTGCGGCTTTTGTCGGCCGTACAACAACAAACAGTCGCGGGGTTAAAACAACCTCTTACTGTTGCGGCAATAAGTATCGAACAAAGACTTGTAATGCACAAAACATAAACGCCGCCGACTTAGAAAATGCCGTAACAGAATATCTTAAAGAGTGGCTATTACATGTCAACTACGACAAAATAGCATCGGATATGGCCTTGATAAAAATACGCAATACCGACGATTTATTACAGCGTACAGTTGATCTTATCAACGATGACATACAAAACACCCGTGAACTTATATCCATTTGCACGAGCGACTCGCAACGCGCTACGCTCATTAAACAGCTACATGAACTGGAAGATAAGCGCAACGCAAAATTAGACAAGAAATTGAACACAGAGACAACAGGCTACTGCGTCAATGATATTATCGAAAAATTAAAAAAAGATGCCCAATGTGCCAATACCGGCGACATCAGACCCCTTATACGGAAGTATGTACAAAAAATATACGCCTACGACGATCGTATTGAAATCGTCACAGGCGTATCTACGAATGGCTCCTCAGGTAGGATTTGAACCTACGACACCTCGGTTAACAGTTTTGTGACGGTAATTGCGGTCGAATAACATACATCTTTCTAAAGCGTCGCGCGCGCGTTTCTTATATACGGTTTCCGGCTCTCTCGCCGGCCTTTTTTATTTTTCAGACATGGAAAAAGCGATCTCTAAGAGACCGCTTTTTTGCTTTATGCCTGTTTTGCTTGATTATGTCCGATGTAGTACGCTAAGGCTGTCGCGACATATTGGTTAAGGCTTATACCTTCGTTCTGTGCTTCATCAATGATTTCTTCGTGTAACGAGGCAGCAATGCGAACGTGTAAATCTCCTTTCTTTTTGCGAGCTTCACGCACTTCTTTCAATTCTTCTTTTACATCGTTCCAAGCATACGTCGTTCCGTCATTTTCGGATTGCGCTTCAAGCGCTATTTGCCGATCGAGTTCGTCCGGCGTTTCATCGGGTATCATGGCTAATTTCTTTTTAAGTTCTTCGTTCATATCGCTACCTCCTTATTTATATACATCGCCGCGCGGTCCGATTTTCGTTACCGTGATAGTATCGTCGTTTATTTCAAACAGTATACGGTAATCACCAACACGCAAACGATACTCGTTTTTTGTCCCCGACAGGTGTTTAATATTTCCGTCAAGTTGCTGAAGTTTGTCAATCGCTTCCTCGAGACGGCTTTGATCGGGATCATGTAATCGCAATAAATATTTACGTGCTTGTTTTTCTAATAGTATATTCATAATTTCCTCTTGTTTTACCATTGTACCATATACGGTACCATTTGTCAAGGGGTTTAGTGCATTTCTATTTTGCCGTTGTTGTGAATCGTGCCTATATTGTACTTGCTTTTATCGCTTGGCTTATCTACTTGCGCAACAATTTTACCGAACTCGGGGTGATCTATATGACACTTTTTTAATAGTTCAAAATATCCTCGTTTTCCTTTCTCTAATATAATTTCATAAGCGTCTTGCAAACTTTCATAATCACAATCGTCGGTATATTTTAGAATACCTTTGGCTTGTAACAAATTGTTTATTATTGAATCTAGGGCAGAAGTAAGACTCAATTCTATTGTAGATAGAATGTTTCCGAACGCTAATTCTTCACTTTCAGTTAAAGGCTCTACATCATCAATAGTATTGCATTCCGCCTCTTTCCCATGTAACGCTAGTAAATAGTCCGCGATATCAACCAATCCCTCTAAGCATTCAGAAAAATCTAATTTAATTTCTTCCATTTTCGTTCTCCTTTTATCTCATTTCTATTTTGCCGTTGTTGTGAATCGTGCCTATATTGTACTTGCTTGTGATCCGTGCGCCGCTCTCGTCCTCGAGACCAAGCAAATAGTCGGTTGACACATCAAAAAATATTGCGGCTTTTTTAATATAGCTTTCTGTGGGCTCACATTCTTCCCTTTCCCAACGAACAATCATTGATTGATTGCACTCTAATTTTTTCGCAAGATTCTTTTGTGTAATTCCTTTCTCTTGCCTTAATTCCTTTAGCTTAGTCCCAAACATAAAAAAATTATATCACAAAATGCAAAAACTCATTGACAAAATGAGTATTTGCATATATAATGTAACTATGTAATATGCGTATACTCATATTACAAAACCTAGTTGGAGGGGTAAGACAAATGGAAGCGATCGAAACACTGCCGGACGTGAAGTTGGCGGCAGAGACAGAGGAAGAGACGGACGAATATGCGGGACGGATCGCGTATTGGAAAGAGCAAGCAACGACAATGCCGACAGATTCGGGGTCGG
>CATKFJ010000030.1 GCA_949747725.1 uncultured bacterium | reverse complement strand
GATAACGGTATGATATGCGCGTCCGAACAATCGGTCATAGTAATGAAGGACGTTTACGACGCATTCAAAAAGGAAATAGCTTACCGCGGCGCGTACTTCCTTAACGCCGAGGAAACGGACAAAGTTCGCGCTACGATATTGATAAACGGTTCGGTAAACGCCAAAATAGTAGGTCAGAGCGCTCAGACGATAGCAAAGCTTTGCGGATTCGAAGTTCCCGAAACGGCGCGTATACTTGTCGGCGAAGTCAGTTCGGTAGAACTCGAAGAGCCGTTCGCGCACGAAAAACTTTCGCCCGTGCTTGCTATGTACAAAGCGAACGATTTTAAGGACGCGCTCGTAAAAGCCGCCAAGCTCGTTGCCGACGGCGGTTACGGACATACTTCCGTTATCTATGCCAACGAACATTCCGCCAAAGATAAGATCGCTGAGTTTGCCGATCTTATGAAGACCTGCCGCATACTTTTGAACACTCCCGCGGCGCAGGGCGGTATCCGCGATGTATATAACTTCAAGCTCCGTCCGTCGCTTACGCTCGGTTGCGGTTCGTGGGGCGGCAATTCCGTTTCGGAAAACGTTTCGGTAAAGCACTTACTCAACTATAAGACTGTTGCAAAAAGGAGAGAGAATATGCTGTGGTTCCGCGCACCCGAAAAGGTGTACTTCAAAAAGGGTTGCATGCCCGTTGCTCTGCAAGAGCTTAAAGACATGGGCAAGAAACGCGTGTTTATCGTGACCGACGAGTTCTTGTTCAAGAGCGGATTCAGCAAACAGGTGAGCGACGTGCTCAACGAAATGGGTATCGTCAATACAACGTTCTCGGACGTTCAGCCCGATCCGACGCTTGCTTCGGCTAAGAAGGGTGCGGAAGCCATGCGTTCGTTCGAACCCGATACGATCATCGCGCTCGGCGGCGGCAGCGCGCTCGACGCAGGAAAGATCATGTGGGTGCTGTACGAGCATCCCGAAGTGGACTTCGCGGACATGGCAATGCGGTTTATGGATATAAGAAAGCGCGTGTACCGTTTCCCCGAAATGGGCAAAAAAGCGTACTTCGTAGCCGTAGCTACGACAGCCGGTACGGGATCGGAAGTAACGCCGTTCGCCGTTATAACAGACGAATCCAACGGTATCAAATATCCGATCGCCGATTACGAGCTGTTGCCTAAAATGGCTATCTGCGATCCCGGGCTTATGATGAGCATTCCCAAAGGTCTTACCGCCAACTCCGGATACGACGCAATGGTCCACGCTCTCGAGGCAGTCGCGTCCGTAATGTCCAGCGATTTCGCAAACGGTATGGCAAAAGAGGCTATCAAGCTCATATTCGAATATTTGCCTATCGCGTACAAGAACGGTTCGGACGAAAAAGCGCGCGCAGAAATGGCTTATGCCGCCACTATGGCGGGTATGGCGTTTGCCAATGCGTTCCTCGGCGTTTGTCACTCCATGGCGCACAAGCTCGGTTCGTATCACCATTTGCCGCACGGCATGGCGAACGCGCTGTTGTTGCCCGAGGTAATGCGATTCAATGCCGCGGAAGCGCCTGCGAAAATGGGAACTTTCCCTCAGTACGACCATCCCGTGTGCTTGCGCCGCTATGCCGAAGTCGCCGAACTTGTCGGCATTAAGGGCAAGACCGATCAGGAAAAATTCGATAAACTTATAGATAAACTTAACGAGCTCAAGAAAGAAGTAGGGCTTCCCATGAGCATAAAAGACGCTGGCGTACCCGAAGACGTATTCCTTGCAAAGCTCGACAATATGTGCCGCGACGCGTTTGACGATCAGTGCACGGGCGCGAATCCGCGCTACCCGTTGATCGCGGAGATCAAGCAGATGTATCTTAACGCTTACTATGGTAAGGAGGGTAAATAATATGGCTTATAACGAAATTGCAACCAGACCGAATAAGGCGGTTTACCGCGACGGCGATGTTTGCTACAAGGTTTTTGCCGTCGATTATAATAAAGCGGATATACTCAACGAAGCGCTCAATCAGGCGCGCGTAGAGGAGACGGGATTGTTTATCCCCAAGATCCATGAGGTAAAACGGCTTGACGACGGTCGGCTTGCCATCGTAATGGATTACGTGGAGGGCAAATCGCTTGCGGCGCTCATTGCCGAAAACCCCTCGAAACATGCCGAATATATCATGCGTCTTATAGATATTCAGCTTTCCATGCACGCGCTTACCGCGCCCGACCTTAATAAACAGCGCGATAAGTTTTGGCGCAAGATAGAAATTTCAGGTTTGGACGCCACCACGCGTTACGAGTTGCATGCTCGGCTCGACTCCATGCCCAAGCACAACAAGCTCTGCCACGGCGATTTTAACCCGTCCAACGTTATTATAACGCCCGACGATCGCGCTTGCGTTATAGACTGGTCGCATGCAACGATAGGCAATGCGTCGGCGGATACCGCGCGTACGTATTTGCTGTTTAAGCTTGCCGGCGATGACAAGACCGCAGAGGACTATATGACTATGTTCTGCAAGAAGTCGGATACCGCGCGTCAATACGTAGATCAGTGGTTGCCGATCGTTGCCGCATCGCAAATGGCTAAAGGCAAACAACACGAAAAAGAGATGCTCGGCAAATGGGTAGACGTTTGCCAATACGAATAATCTTCTGTCGACCGTTAGATCGGATTTCGGCAGTTTAGGCGCATAACGCGCCGACGTATTACACTGAAACATCCGCGCAAGCGGAATATAATTCGCAATTCACGATATCGAATTCAGAATTTCCAATTACATTATGGCGGCGTAGTTATTTACAATATTGTACAATTACGCCGCTATTTTATCGGAGGTAAATTACATATGATACTCAGCGTTTGTGTGGGTAGTTCGTGCCACTTAAAAGGGTCTTACGACGTTATCGAATCGTTCAAAAAACTGATAGAAAAATATAACGTCGCAGATAAGATCGAATTGCGCGCGTGTTTTTGTCTTAACCGCTGTTCCGACGGCGTGTCGGCAAAGGCGGGCGATACGTATATTTTAAATCTCTGTCCGACCAACACCGAAGAAAAATTCATAAACGAGATAATGCCGTTGTTGGGCTGATGACGCGTCGAGTAGAGGAATTACGTATGTTCTATCTTGATTTTCAAAAAGCCGATTGCAAAAACTGCTATAAATGCTTGCGGTCGTGTCCCGTAAAGGCTATAGACGCGCGCGACGGTCAGGCTAAAATAATAGAAAGCCGTTGCATACTTTGCGGTCACTGCACAAAAGTATGTCCGCAGAACGCCAAGTCGGTGCATAACGACTGTCGCGCTATCGAGCAGCTTTTGTCGCGCAACAAACGGGTAATAGCGTCGGTCGCGCCGGCGTTTGTTTCGTCGTTCGGCGTGCGTTCGTTCGACGCGTTCCGCACCGCGCTATGCGCGCTCGGGTTT
>CATKFJ010000029.1 GCA_949747725.1 uncultured bacterium | reverse complement strand
CTATATACCGCCCGGGGATCGAAAGGTTTGCGGAAAGTCTCGGGCCTTTTGTTTCCGTCGGTTCTTTTACGGCTTGAACAAGTACGTAATCGCCCTCTTTTACATTAAGCCGAGTAGGCAGTCTGCCCGACCGTTCGAGCGCGGTACGGTTTTCGAGCATGTCCGACGCAGCTAAAAATCCGTTCTTTTTCTTGCCGATATCCACAAACGCCGACGCAAGACCGGGTAAAACGTTCACGACTCTGCCTTTATAAATGTCGCCCGTTATCCGCACCGTATCCCGATCCTCGACATAAAACTCTTTCAGAACTCCGTCTTCCAAAAGAGCAACGCTGCACATATATGATTCATAATCGACAAGAATTTTACTTTTCAAACTATCCTCTTATGAATTGCGGACATATCGTTTATTGTGAGTTTTATAATATTATATCACAAAACCGTAATATTGTCTATTGTTTTATTTACGGTTTAACGCACCTATTATCAAATATTGCCGAACAGCCTGTACGCCAAATACGTCAATTCGCTGAATTCGCGCCGCGGTATGGCTCCGATATCGAGCGGACGCGCCGACGATATATAAGTTTTGCGCTTTATCTTGATCACGTCCGTTGCGTTGTAATACGATAATGTGCCGCAGCTTACGGTGTCGGTGCTGCGCGGAAGATCGCATTCTATAGCTATAACATACTTTCCGAGTTTGGCTACAACTATATCCGGCTCGCTTTCGGATCGCTTATCGCAAAACATAAATCCGTATTTCTTCATATTGGATCGAAACTCGTCGCGCAATATCATTGTTCCGCCGAGTCGTGCCGAACCGTATTTTTCGCCTTGTATCTTGTGAAACACGGGTCTTGACAGCTGCAAAAACGGTTGATCGATATTAAGACTGCTCAGCGACGGCATATCGAGCGAATGAAGAATGGATATTTTAAGATCGTTATCGGGCGAAATAGGTCTGTCGCCTTTATCGATAAATTCTCCGTCATTGTACAAAAGAATATGGATCTCGCCCGAATCGTCCGTAAAATAAAAGAATATTTTTTCGGCAACGGCGCGCATGCGTTCGTCGGCGAAAAGTTCATGCCATTGTCCGTATGTAAAAGCCGTGCCTTCCGCCATTATGCGTTCGAGATACGCGCAGGGGTCTGCAACGCTTCTTAGCGGTTTTGCCACGCCCATTGCCGCGTCGCGTACCGATTTGGATCTATCGTTAGCCGCGACGTTATTCAAAAAGTCGCGCACGCGACCGTCGTTTTTATAGGCAAGCAACAGCCGAACTATTGCAACCTTATCTCTCGCGTTCGATTTGCCGTACAACGCCATCAACGCGTCGGAAACTTCGTCGTAATCCATTAAAACGTCGCGCGCGGCTGCCTTATCGATGCCCTTGCCGTACAATGCAATATTGACCAATCTGTTTATCGCAACTTTTTTGTTGACGGCAATGAGCACGACGTATTTTCCGAATTTCTTGTCAAACCTGTCTATATACCCTGCCGCGCGGTCGAAATCCGCACGCGCAAGCTTCTCCACATATCGGTTTACGCTCTTATCCCAACAAAAAAGCGCGCTGTCGGGATGGGCGTACTGTGCGGATAACAGTAACGGGATATATTCCACTTCTTCCACACCGCAATCTCGGCACGCTTTTAAATACATGTCGAAATACGGATCGTAAACAAGCGTGCCGCCCGTCGCGTCGGCAAATGTATGCTTTGCCGATTTGGCGCTCATCGTAACGTTGGCAAGCATTGCGGCAACAATCATATAATCTCGCATAGTATGCTTGCGCGTCAGTCCGGCAAGTACCTCCTCGAACGTCTTTACGTCGCGTTCGTAAAGCACTCGGGCAAAATCATCGAGCGCAGCTCCGCCGAGCGTACGCACACTTTCCAAATAGTCCATATTGAAAGCTTAGCACAATCGCCCGAAAAAATCAAGGGCTACGGCACAATATCTATTTTTTATTGCGCAATACGGTATCGGACGCGCTCAGTCCGTATCCGCGCGTTTTTATTGTTTCGATAAGTTCGGTTTCGCTTATCCGCCCTACAACGTCAAGATCGGCGTTCATCACGGTGAACTCGCAAAACACGCTCGGATCGAGATTTTTAAGCATATCCGTTGCCGGAGTTTTCTCGAAAACGGCAAAACTGCGAACTTCAAGCGGAGTTTTAAGCCGTTCCAAGCGATTGGCTTGCGCGTATAATGCAGTATACCCGGCCTTTTTATCCGGTATAAATGCCGAAATAAGCATAAAAAGCCCTACGCTTAACAAACACAGGTTAGGCGTATACACAGCGGAAATTCCGAAAAGCACAAGCGCCGCAATACCGAAAACTGCGGACAATATTCGCATTATCTTGTTAGCGCACGCCCTGCCGAGCCGCGCAGTCAACACGGCGAGCGCAATGCGTCCGCCGTCCAGCGGATATACGGGTATCAGGTTGAACAAACCGATATAAAGATTGGCGGCACAAAACGCCTGAGTAAAGACATAGCTTTGCGGCACAAGCCACCACAATGCCGCCAACAATGCCGCCGTAACAAGATTAAACAGCGGTCCGGCAATCGCTATAACGGTTTCATGTTTCGGTCTAAGCTCGATGTTTCCGCAAAGCGCCGCGCCGTACGGCATAAGCTTAATAATATTAAGCTCATAACCGAACCGTCTTGCAACACGCGCGTGCGCGCATTCGTGAAGCAACACCGCCGCAAGCGAACATACAAACTCGAACGACATTCCTATTGCTACAAAATACAGCGCCATTACGAACATCACGGGCGAAATGTAAATACGCATTTCGTCTGTAACGATCGGCTTATTTTTTCGCGACTTAAAATAACGTTTACGCGTTTTTTTATCTTTGTTTTTCATTATCCGAAAAATGCGGAACTGCCGATACCGCTACGCCCGAAAATATCATAGCAAAACACTTGTTTGAGTGCGCTTCGCACCCCCTCGAACGCCTCTAACGGAACATAATGCACCGCACATATTATTCCTATCGCCAATGCGGCAATACAAAAACGCAACAGGAACGCGCGTATCGTTCTTTTTTCGGATTTCGGGATCGGTCTGTCTACCTGTTTTACGACGCTTTCCACGACATTGCAACCGCTGTATTTTTCGTCCATACCGTATTTATATGAACGGTCGGACAATTTAATTACTCAAAAAACATGTCATGTCTATGTAATGTTACCTACATCATAAAACCGCGATACGCCTACGTTGATCGTAAGAGTATATCCGTCGCCCGATTTGGCAGTAGTCATGTCGAGCGACGTCACTTCCATAAATTCCCCGAGCAAAGCCGCAACGT
>CATKFJ010000028.1 GCA_949747725.1 uncultured bacterium | reverse complement strand
TCCCGAATAAGCGGTGCCTTGAATAAGCACTCACGGAATACCAAGACTGTCCAAGACCGATTTAGACGCCTGAGAGGATCCGCCGCAAAGCGCTTTCTTTTCCACAAGTGCGCCGTACGCCGTGTTTACATAACCGTTGTATGCGATATTATTGTGTTTATCTTCATAAGCGCCGTAATCGTATACAACGTTTTCGGCGATCTCGTTATTTACATATCTTATCTGTTCTACGACATCGGCACTTTCACTACGCGCCGCGGCAGCCATATCGTCGGCAGCTTTCTTGAACGCCGCTTCCGCCGTGACGGCTTGAGCTGCGCTCGTAACGGTATAATCGGTGTAGTAATTATCGACTCTGCCGGTGCCGAGCGACGCATAATAATTACCGTCCCGGAAACCGTAAGTCAGGCTAAGCTTATAAACGTCTATGTAAAAAAGATCGGGGTGATCCATGAAGAACGCGTCGCGCGCGGCTGCGAGCGCAACGGGGATTCTCGACGAACTGTTACCGATACAGTCTTTAAGCTCGGCTTGTGTAAGCATATCGCTGAGATCGTGTTCGTAAATACCGTCGTTAAATTTACCGTCTTCGGCGATCTCGCCCATAAGGTTATAAAACTTTTGCGCGATATCGCTGTTTTTAAGCTCGTCGTAATAATACGTGCGCCCGATATTGCGCTGCTCTTCATCGGCGAATGCGGCGTTATGCTCGGCAAAAACAAAGCAAGCAAAAACAGCGGATACCGCCAATGCTATCGCCAAAACAAATACCGTTAAGCGCGATGTAAGTTTTGAAGTGGTTTTCATACAACCTCCTGAAATCTATCGATATTACGATTATATTCCAATCATCGGCAATTGTCAAATGATTTTATCACTACACCCTTTCGATCCCACCCTCGCCCGTTGAACAAAGATTTTATTCGCTTGGCAAAAAACCGCTATAATTCGCTTGACATTCCAAAATTATATATGATAGAATAATATGGTTGCGAATGAATGGTCCATTAGCTCAGTCGGTAGAGCACTTGACTTTTAATCAAGTTGTCCCGCGTTCGAATCGCGGATGGATCACCACCGAATCGGAACAATTCGCATGC
>CATKFJ010000027.1 GCA_949747725.1 uncultured bacterium | reverse complement strand
TGGAAAACATGGACGAATACGGCACTGTTTTCGTCGGTTTTCCGATCTGGTGGTATCTTGCCCCCACGATAATAAACGGATTCCTCGCAAGCTATGATTTTTCGGGCAAAACCGTTATTCCGTTTGCTACGAGCGGCGGAAGCGAGCTTGGCAAAGCCGAGGCTGTTTTGCAAGCGAAATGCTCAAAAGAAACAAAGTGGTTGCCCGGCAAGCTCATAAACGGCGATTGCAGTATCGAAGAACTTAAAAAATGGTTAGAGGAATTGGGCGTTTGATCTCGTACTGAGCAAGCGTTATGCCTTTTAAAATGTTCTATTCAAAAGCTCTCGAACAGATTGTCCGAGAGCTTTTGTCATGCACGTGATTTGTCGTCATTATTTTTTTGTTAGTCAAGCGTAAAATGAAAAAAATATGTCGGATTTTGTACAATTATACAGTATGCGCGGTTGTTGTTGATTTTTTTGCGATATAGTGGTAGAATATATTAAAGACGGGAGCATTATGTTCAGAAAGTTTATAAAACTTTTATCGCAGAAAGCAGGGATCACTGTCGTTTCGTTTTTGATACAGATCGCGCTGATAGTCGTCGGTGTGATTTACGCCGCATCGTATTTTTGGTGGGTGTGGATATTATCCGAATTTATAAGTTTCGTGATCTGTTTGTACATAGTGTCGCGCGATATAAATCCGAGTTATAAATTATCGTGGTGCGTACTTCTTCTGTTGGCGCCGGCGTTCGGCGGCTTGGTGTATTTGTTTATAGGTAGGCAACACACGCCGCGGCGCGTGCGCAAGCGTCTTAAACGCGCGTCCGACGTTTCGCAGGTTTTGCTCAATATGACGAACGCGCAATTGCTAAGTTCGCGCGCGTCGCTCAACCCCACGGGAAGTACGTGCGCCGATCTTGTTCTGAATGCCGGTTCATATCCCGTATACGGCAATACCGCCACAAAATATTATCCGCTCGGCGACGTGCTTTTTCCGGATATGATAGCGGATATACGCAACGCCGAAAAGTTCGTATTTATGGAGTATTTCATAATCGACCGCGGCGAGATATGGAACGAGATAGAAAAAGCGCTTATAGAACGCGCTCAAGCCGGTGTGGACGTGAAACTCATTTATGACGACGTGGGCAGTATGTTCACTCTGCCCAAAAAGGGGATAAAGCGTTTGATAGCCGGCGGCGTCGACGTAAGACCGTTCAACAAGATAACGCTGTCTTTCGATATGCGGCTCAATAACCGTTCGCACCGCAAGATAACGGTAGTCGACGGCAAGATCGCATATACGGGCGGAAACAATATCGCGGACGAATACGCCAATAAAAACGCACGGCTCGGGCATTGGAAAGATACGCACATGCGGTTCGAGGGCGACGCCGTGTGGAGTTTTACCGCGATGTTTCTGTCGTTCTGGGCTACGCTCGACAGGAAAGCTATCAAGCGCATGACCGTCGATTATTATGAATATCTTACGCCTAATACAACAAAGTTCGA
>CATKFJ010000026.1 GCA_949747725.1 uncultured bacterium | reverse complement strand
GCTGTTTCGTTTATTTACGCACACGTCTTTAAACTGCGGAAAATCGCGTCCTACATGATTAAAAACCGCATCGTAAATTACCTTTATTCCCGAGCTATGAAAACTATCGATAAGTCGCTTAAACTCCGCGTTATCGCCCAAACGGTTATCTACGTTTTTAAAATCGATCGTATCGTAACCGTGCGAACCGCTTTTAACAACGGGATTAAACATTACGCAATCGATGCCGAGCGAACGAATATGCGGAATTTGATTTTCCACTATATCAAATCTGTGCGCCGTTTCCCCGTTGTTTTTCGGTTCTGCGCCGCAAAACCCTATCGGATATATTTGATACATAACGCAATCGTCAAACCACATATTTTCATCATCCTATTCGAAATAATTATTTATTATTACGCTTGTTTACGTCTTAACATCGACATTTCGGGCAATCTTACTCCGCAAAGCTTAACACGTTTGCACGGGACTTTTGCGTCGGTGATCTCCTCTCCGTCTTCATACTTCATTATCGGGACCGTTATCTTTTTATTCAGGAAATCTCTGTCATACGAAAGCACTTCGAGAACGTCCCCCGTTTTAAAGCGATTGCGCATTTCCACAACCGCGCCGTCCGGCTCGTCATTCATAACTATACCGCAGAAATCGTAATATTTAGTCGGATGTTCGTCATGTTGCGGTTGCCCGTAATAGAACCCCGTATTAAATCCGCGGTTGGGCGCTTTATAAATTTCGTTGACCAATGTTTTCGAAACGGTCTTACCGTTTTTAATATCGTCAAGCGCATGACGATAAGCGTTGACGATGCACGCAACATAATATTCGGATTTTACCCTGCCTTCGATTTTAAACGATGTAACACCGGCGTCGGCAAGCTCGTCCAAATGCTCTATCATATTTAAGTCGTTTCCGCCGAATATATACGTTCCGCCATTTTCCACAAACTCAAGCTTCTCGTTCGTATTTTCGGGTGTAAATACCATTCTGCACGCCTGGTTACATTCGCCGCGATTCGCCGAACGCCCCGTTAAATAGTTAGATAGCAAACATCTGCCCGAGTACGACACACACATCGCACCGTGAACGAACGCTTCGAGTTCCACACTGTCAGGCAAACCGTCGCGGATCTGCCTGATACGCGTCAGATCGAGTTCGCGCGCAAGAACTATGCGCTTAACGCCCATATCCGCATAAATGCGTGCCGCCATGCCGTTAAGCACGTTTGCCTGCGTAGAAACATGAACGGCGACGCTCGGATGATTATCGGTCAAATGCTTTATAAGCCCGACATCCGATACAATCAGACCGTCCACATGCAAGCTCTTTAAATAATCTATATACTCGTCGATACCTTCGAGATCGCTGTCGTACGGAAATATATTAAGCGTTACATAAAATTTCTTTTTACGACTGTGGGCGGCAAGCGACGCGGCTTTCAGCTCGTCGTAATCGAAATTTTTGCAAGCGGCGCGCATACCCAATTTTTTGCCAGACAAATACACTGCGTCTGCGCCGTACGTAAACGCAACGTCGAGTTTTTTCATATCGCCGGCAGGCGCAAGCAATTCGATATTTTTCATTAGCAGTCGATCACCATCGGTAAGATCATAGGGCTACGCCGAGTCATTTTGAATATATGATTTTTAAGCTCTTTGCGTATAGTGTTGTTAAGCGTGTTCCTATCGCAATCTCTGAGATCGAATGTGGATAACAGTCGCGCCACCGAATCTCTGCACCCGTCAAAGAAATCGTCGCCGCCCTCTTTATCGTACGCAAATCCGCGCGACGTAATATCTATCGCGGATACCGTACCCGACAACTCGTCTA
This sequence comes from uncultured bacterium, assembly GCA_949747725.1. GTDB lineage: Bacteria > Bacillota > Clostridia > Christensenellales > Pumilibacteraceae > Anaerocaecibacter. The sequence continues at coordinate 1,491 of CATKFJ010000026.1, read as the reverse complement.
TGCAAATTACGGCAATAAGCAGTCCGTCTTCGGAAAGGTGCTTTCTGTCGCGGAGAACCGTGCTGTCGGTATCACCGACGCCCAAACCGTCCACCAAAAGACTGCCTGACGCGACCTGTTCGCCGATCTTGAATGTTTTATGCGAAACATACACGCAATCGCCTATATCCGTGATTATAATATGCGACGGTTGCTCGCCCATAGCAACGGCAAGTTCGGCATGTTTTTGAAGATGTCTGTGTTCGCCGTGTACAGGTATAAAATACTGCGGCTTTAACAGCGCGTGAATAAGCGAAAGTTCGTCGCGACAAGCATGTCCCGATACATGAAGCTCCGCAAGACTTTCGTAAATGACGCGTGCGCCGTGACGGTAAATATTGTTTATAACCGAATACACCATGCGTTCATTGCCGGGAATGGGGTGTGCGGATAAGATAACCGTATCGTTAAATCCGAGCTTAACTTTTGAAAAATCGTCTGCCGCCATGCGCGTCAATGCGCTCATAGGCTCGCCCTGACTTCCCGTAGTCAAAATAACAAGATCCTTATCGTCGACGTTTTTTACTTTCTCTATATCGATTATTCGGCTACGGTCTATCTTGAGTTCGCCTATCCGTGCGGCGCATTCCGCAACGTTTATCATTGAACGTCCGGAAAATGCGACTTTACGCCCGAACTCTGCGGCAAGATCGATTATCTGTTGAAGCCTGTGGATATTCGACGCGAACGTAGCGATTATCAGTCGCCTATCTTTATTTTCGTTAAAAATATTGCGCATGCTGCGCCCTACGGTAGCCTCGCTCATAGACGTACCGGGACGCTCGACGTTTGTGCTTTCGCACAGTAAAAGCAATACGCCCTGCTTGCCTATTTCGGCAATGCGTTGCAAATCTATCATGTTGCCGTCTATGGGCGTATAATCCACTTTAAAGTCGCCTGTGTGAAAAACTGTTCCGACAGGCGTTGATACGGAAAGCGCGCACGAACCGGCAATGGAGTGCGATACCTTTACGAACTCCACTTTAAACGCTCTGCCGAGCTGAATGACGTTGCCGGGTTGCACCACGTTCAGTTTAGCGTTATCTATATGCATTTCACGCAGCTTGTTCTCGATAAGAGCAAGCGTAAGTCGCGTTCCGAATACGGGAACATTGCACTGCTTAAGGAAATACGGTACGGAACCGATATGATCCTCATGCCCGTGCGTTATAACTATTCCGCGTATCTTATCCTTATTCAAAACAAGATACGCCGGATCGGGAATTATCAAGTCCACGCCGGGCGTGTCCGATGTGGGAAAGGTCGAACCGCAGTCGACTATTATAATATCCTCGCCGAATTCGAGCGCGGTCATATTTTTACCAATCTCACCCACACCCCCAAGGAATGCTACCTTGAGCGTGGGTTCTTTACCGTTATTAGATTTTTGCAAGTTATCCTCCTGCGATAATAGAAAAAATTACTCAATTTATTGTTCCGTTTCTATTATAT
>CATKFJ010000025.1 GCA_949747725.1 uncultured bacterium | reverse complement strand
CCGAACGCCACATCGTCCTCGACGATAGTCGTTACCATTTGATTATCTGGGTTTTGGAAAACCACGCCTATCTTTTTGCGTATATCGAACAGCGCGTTCTTATCCGAAGTAGACATGCCGTCCACGGTAACGCTGCCGCCGTCCGGAACAAGCAAGCCGTTGGCAAGCCGTGCAAAAGTGGACTTGCCCGAACCGTTACAGCCGACAAGCGCGACAAACTCGCCGCGCTCCACACTGAGGCTGACAGAGTACAACGCTCTTATAAAATCGCTCTCTCCGCTCGGATACGAGTAATCGACGTTTGAAAATTGCAATAACGGCATGGCTGAATTTTATCACTTTTGCACGCCGCATGTCAAATGTTTTGGGATAGGCACATAAACTCCATTAAGACCGCTATGCCAATGTGATCTTCGTTAAAGGATATCGGTCAACAATTACGCCGTCGCCCAACTGTCCTACGTTGTTATTGCCCCAAGTCCAAATATCGCCGTTTATATTAAGAGCAACGCATGCCCTGTCGGATACCGTTATTGCCGTAAACTGCGAGTTATCGAAAACTATCGACGTAGGTTCGGCATAAACACCGCTACCCTCGTAATTACCGCCCAATTGTCCGTAGTCGCTTTTGCCCCAAGCGGCGATTTTGCCGTTACCGTCAACAGCAAACACGCAATTGTTTTTTGCGGTCACTTTGCCGTATTCTATGCCCTCGTCTATAATACTCGGGGTTCTAAACGATTTTTTTTCTTCGGGTATCCCGTTTTGTCCGATAAAACAATATTTATAAAACGAATCGCCCCAGCCCCAAAGATTTCCCAATCTGTCTATTGCCAAGTTGGCTCCTTGAACTACGGATATATCCGTGAATTCGATCCCGTCGCATAAACGCTCGGGTTCTGTCTTGCCGCCTCCCCAACGCCACAGCGCGTTATCCGAATCTATCGCAACGGTATTCGTTAAACCCACCGCAACCTTTTTAAAGCGCATATCCGTCAAAACTTCGGTAAATACGGCAAGAGTTTTCTTATCGCGACCGCAACACAGTCTGTTAAGCATGTTATATCCGCAAGCGTAAAGCCTGCCTTTCCCGTCTATTGCAAACGCGCACCTATCGCCGGCAAATACGCTTTCGAATTTAACGTCGGTCTCGAGCTTTTGCGGAGTATTCCTGTTTATCTGAGTGCCGTCGCCCAATTGCATGTCGCCGTTATTGCCCCAAGACCATAGATTGCCGTCTGTATCTATCGCATAACTGCACATAACAGCGGCGGAAATATATTTGAATTCGGCATCGACATCGATTGCCGTCGGCGATCTGCGCGTTTCGTTCGTACCGTCGCCCAACTGTCCGCTGTCATTTTGCCCCCATGCCCACAATTGTCCGTTCTCGTCCAATGCAATATTGTGCATACTTCCCGATGCGGTTTGCACGAATTTTACATCGACGTCGATTTTTTGCGGCATCAAGCATTTCTCGATGTATGAGGAATCGATATAGCCGTTGGAATTATTCCCCCACGAATAAACATTCCCATCCTCCGTCTTAGCCAAATAAACGTTTGACGCGGCTACGATCTCTTCGAATTTATTGTCCGCCAATATTTTAACGGGGTATGTCAAAATGTTGCCGTCGAGTTCCTTGTATAAATTATTCGAACTTCTGCCCCACGACCAAATATTGTCATTCGCGTCCACAGCGCAGCCCGTCGCGCCGTCCGTCGATATACGCACAAACGGAACGTCTTCGGTTATGTCTATCTTTTTCGGTGAAAGCTGTTTCGACAAAGAACTGTCGCCGAGCTGCGAAAAACCGTTATCGCCCCACGACCATAGCTTGCCGTTTTCATCCAATGCAAGAGTACTGTTGCCGCTTGCCGCTATCTGCATGAATCTGACGTCCTTTTTTATCTTTTGCGGTACGGTATATGATGTAGCCGTGCCTATGCCGAGCTGACCGCAAGAATTTTTGCCCCATGACCAAATACAGCCGTCCTTATCCAGCGCGCAAGCATGTTCGCTCCCTGCCGCCAGATCGACGAATTCTATGTTTTTTGTCCGTTGAGCAAGCTTTTTGTGATAATAATCATTACCGCTGTCACCACCGCTCTCTACAATTTCGTCCAAGGTGCCGCACATCCACACGTTTCCGTTTTTGTCCAGACCGTAAAACACCGAATAGCATGCGTCGATCAGCGAAAATTTTACCGATCCGTTGATCTTTTGAGGGGATAACGCATCGACCAAAGTCCCGTCGCCCATTTGCCCTTCGCTGTTTTTGCCGAAAGCGTATATATTGCCGTTTTCGGTAAGCGCGTACGCCGTTTCTTCGCCTGCCGTCACTTGCACTGCTTTTTCGACTAAATTTACTTTTACAGGCTCGTAAGATTTTTTCCGAGTGCCTATGCCGAGCTGTCCGAAAGAATTATCGCCCCACGCCCATAACTCGCCGTTGTCATCGATAACGTAATTGGATATCCCCGAGCTCGCTATCGTGCTCCTTACTCTGCCTGCGCCGACAAACTCCCACCTTGCGTACAAAGTGTATTTACTGCCGCCGCTCGGCTTTGTGCCTGCGCCCACGGTTTCCTCGCCGTCGGGCTGAGTCGTCCAGCCGCAAAACTTATAATACTTGCGCGTGGGCGTCGGCAGTTCGCCGTACGCCTCGTCCAAGCTCCGCACCTGCGTCGGTATCACCTCGTCCGTCCCCGTCACGAACTCTATCGTCACTTTGCCCGTTCCGCACGAAATAAGCGTTGTTATAGCTATCGCTATTACCACAGCCGCCGCCAATATGTACAACTTCCTTTTCATGTCCTACGCCTCCTTTCGGTTTTTTACTTCTAAAAGCACAGAGGACCCGAACATTGCGTTCTGAGTCCTCTTTGACTTTCTTGAAATATTTATTTGTAATAATATATACTATTTGTTAATTTTATGCAACTGTTTTTACAGGATTTTCACAATTTTTTTTCGTTTTTTCGAGTCAGACCTCGAATTCGCCGTTAAGAGCTACCAAAGCGCGGTCGAAATCCGCGTCCGAAACGCCGAGAATTATATTTATCTCCGAAGCGCCTTGATCTATCATTCTAAGATTGATATCGGCATTTGAAAGCCTGTTTATCGCGCGCGCCGCCGTGCCCGGTCGGGCTTTCATACCGTGACCGACTATTGCTATGAGCGCAACGTCTGTAGTAAGGCTTATATGATCGGGTTTGACCTCTTTGCGTATGGCGTCGATCAATCCGTTTACCGTATTTTGGTCTACCGCCGAAAAAACAACCGTCATCGAGTCGATACCGCTCGGGATATG
>CATKFJ010000024.1 GCA_949747725.1 uncultured bacterium | reverse complement strand
TTAACGAAACGATATTGCATATAACATGCGAAGTATCGGGTACAGAACACGGCGCGCGCGTGTTCCAAGCCCTGCGCGACGCGGACTATAGAATAATAAGGAACTGAATTTAATTATGAATTCGGAATTAGGAATTCGGAATTGATGACCGCTACGCGGTGAGTGAGAATAATTACTTAAATAAATATCCGTAATTCCGAATTCATAATTCCGCATTCCGAATTTTATCCGATAGATTTCTCCGCTCCGCGCTGTCGCGCTACGGTCGAAATGACAATGTGGCGTCAAATAACTATCTAACGCCACAAAACTATTCGGGTGCAACCTACAACGAACAACCCACTCCCACACACGGCACTAAAAGTTTTCTTGCTTACTTCTTTTACAAAAGAAGTAAGCCGCATTTACTTAAAAACGACGGACTTGAAGTCCGTCGTTTTTTCGTTTCTCTTACAACAGCTTTTCGAGGCTTTTGGTCAGCTCCTGCAGGCGTTCGCGCTTGACTTCTATCTGCGACGTAAACGCTCTGAAGTACTGTACGTCCTCGGGGTTCGGCTCTTGCTTGCTTATTATCGACTCTATAAGCGCCGCTTGCGACCGCGAACGTTTGATCTCCAACAATTGGATCTCCTCGCTTATCATGCGAATCTCTTTTGCAAAATCCCGTTTTAACGACATCTCTTATTCCTCCTTTGCCGTTTCATGCTCGCGCGTCATATCGCCGTCCGCAAGCTCTGCCGTCGCGGCTGTTTCCTGTTGCGTACCCGACTGTTCGGCTACGGTTTCGGCAGTCTGCTCGACGTCACGATCGGTCTTATTTTTCTGTTCCGCCTTGCGCGCCGCCTTTTCGCGCATTTCGTTCGCCCTGTTCTTCATTACTTCCGCTTTGGCTTTGAGCTGTGCCGCCTGTTCTTCGGTAAGCTCCGCTTTCTTTTCCAACGCCTCCGCGCGTTCTTCGGGGCTCTTAACTCTGCCCTTTTCCAAAGCCGCCGCCTTTTCCGCTTCCTTCATTGCTTTTTTCTCTTCGGGCGTCATGACAATAACTTTGGCTTTCGCCTTCATAGCCTCGGCTTTTTTGCGCATAGCCTTGGCTTTAGCCTCGAGTTCCGCCGCACGCTCTTCGGGCGTAAGCGCTTTCTTTTCGAGCGCCGCGGCTTTCCGCATCGCTTTCTTTTCCTCTTTTTCCTCTTTCTTCTCGCTTACGCTGTCCGAGGTTGCCGCAGCCGCCGGAACATACGCCGCCGAAGCGTACTTGCCTGCGCGCACCGCCGCAATGGTCGCGTCGGTATCGGCTTTGGCGCGCATCGCAACCACCATCTTTTCGGACAGGATCTGCAACACGCCCAGCTTTATGAGTATAAGTACGATAAGCGCGATCAACAACAGCGTACCGAACACTATCAACAGCACGCCCCACCACGGCATGCCCACCTGTTCGAACACCTTGAACGATCTCGAGTACTCGAGCTTATAATAATTATCCGACGCCTCGACGGTCGCCGTCATGTAATACGTACCGTCGTCGAGATCGGCGAGCTTATTCACTCCGCTCGCGCTGTCGTAAAAGACATTGCCGTTTCCGTCCGATATAACTATCTGCGCAACGCCGAACACCGCGTTTGCCACGGGCAGGTTATTGTCCGTGTACTCGCCCGTTATCCAGCTCTCGATGCTCGGAAGTTCGCCGTCCGTCCAGTCGTTCTGCGCCTTAACGACGCGGAACTTCAGTTCGTACGCCATCGCCTCGTAGTTAGCGGACTCCGCAACCGTAGCGTACAGCGTGTATTCGCCGACTACCTGCGTCGCGAGAAGATCGGTGCCGTCGGCAGTGCTGTATACAACTTTGCCGTTCGCGTCCTTTACCACAAGCTCGGTCTCGCCGAACTTAGCCGCCGCCGTCGGCGCGTTGTCGGTTGCGTTGTACGCCATGTACTGCCATGCGCGGATGGACGGCGATTCCGTCCATGCGTTCTGCGCCTTTATTATGTTGAAATACGTTTCGACGGTGACGGGCGCGTTATAACTGCCCATACCGTTTACCCAGGCATAAAGCTTATACGTGCCGTGACCCAATGCGTTTATAGCCGCTACGGCGTCCTCGTCCGTCACCTTATAGCACAGACCGTACATATCGTCGTGTATAAGCTCCACGGGTATATCCGCAAGCACGCCGTCCACGCCGGCGCGCGCCGCAGCCGAATCCGCTATGGCGAAATGCACGCGCTCGCCGTCCGTCAGGAACTTAGGCTCGGCAATGAACACGTTATGCTCCGCGTCGAACTCGTTGTACGCCCAACGGATTATATTGAGCTGTCCGCTCCATTCATTGTCCGCTTTGGCTATCTCGAACGTCATCTCGATGTCAGTACCCGTATAATTGCCTATAAACCCGATGACCGCCTTAGCCGTGCCGCCCTCGACGTTATCCGAGTACGTCACGGTAAAGTCCGTTCCGCGCGTCAACAGCAGTCGGTCGAAATAAATAGTAACGTTCGGCGTTTTAGCCGTTCCGTCGTATACCGCGCTCGCGCCGTTAATACGGACATCGAACATAGATCCGTCCGCGCCGTCCATATCGAACGGCGATACCTCTGCCGCCGCCTTGCCGCCGACGATCTCTATTCCGCCGTCGCGCTCCGCGCTGAGCGCCAAAACGTAGCTCCCCACGTTCATAAACAATTGCTCGGGCTTGCCGTCGCGCGTGAATACTACGTTCACTTCGCTAAGATTGGCATTGCTTACATTTCCGTCGCGATAATCGCTCACGTCAGCGGCGTACGCGTACTTCGTAACGCCCGTCATCGTAAGCGCCGCGCGTACATAACCGCTCAGATCGCTCTTGAGCGTTTCGCCCGGTATATACGTAAACTCCGCGCCGGTCGCCGCCATCCAGCTACCGCCAATGTAATACTGCCACTCAACCGTATATACTCCGTCCGTCGCGACTATGACGTAGCTTATCGTCTTCTTGCCGCTGTAGTTGCCTTTGAACTTGACCGTAGCCGTCGCCGTGCCGGGATATATATTGTTCTTGTACTCCACGTCGTACTCGAGCGTTTCGCCGCCGTACGTAAGCTCCCCGATTTCAAGCTCGATTGCCTCGCCGCTGTATTCGTACTCGCTGTCGGGCGTGGGCATGCCGCTCACCGCCTCGTCGGTAATGTCGCGCGGCGCTATTACGACAACGTATACGTCGGTGCAATCAGCATACACGATGCTTATATTATATTCCCCTGCGTCCGCTATGTCGAAGGT
>CATKFJ010000023.1 GCA_949747725.1 uncultured bacterium | reverse complement strand
ATACGATAAATATCCACGTTGTAGGAATAAAGGTATAGTCCCGAACAACTCGGAGGAATAAAATGCAAAAATCTATCAACGGCGCTACTTTTAGGAAAATGATCCTCAACGGTGCCAAATTGTTAGACGCCAACAAGGCGCACGTTAACGAATTAAACGTTTTTCCCGTTCCCGACGGGGATACCGGTACAAATATGTCGATGACTATGCTCTCCGCTTCGCGCGAAGTAGCGAGCTGTTCAACCAATAATATGCCCGAACTTTGCGATGCTGTTGCAAAAGGCGCTCTTCGCGGAGCGCGAGGGAATTCGGGCGTTATTCTCTCTCAGATATTAAAAGGCATGACTTCGGTACTTTCGCAAAGTACGGAGCTTACGGCAAAGACATTTGCCAAGGCGTTTGCGGCAGGTACGGAAATAGCTTATAAGGCAGTTACAAAACCCAAAGAAGGAACTATTCTTACGGTTGTCCGCGCGATATCCGAAGCTGCGGAAAAAGCTGCGAAAAAGAACGTAGAATTAAAGGATTTCTTCCAAGCAGTCATAAGCTCGGGCGAAGAGATGCTTAAACAGACCCCCGAAATGTTGCCCGTGCTTAAAAAAGCGGGCGTTGTAGACGCCGGCGGCAGAGGACTGTTGATACTTTTACAGGGATTCCTCAATATATTGTTGGGGCAAGAGGAAGACTATTCGATAGAGTTCGACGACTCTTATAAGGCAGGAAGTAACGATAGCCCGTACGACGAACAGGCGCATTTCAATTATAACGATCTCGCCGAAATCGAGTTCGCTTACTGCACAGAGTTCTTTATTATAAACCTTTATAAAAAGACCACGGAAGCCGATATCGATCTGTTCCGTGAAAAACTTATGAATATAGGCGATTGCGTGCTTGTTATCGGCGACCTTACAATGGTAAAGGTACACGTCCATTCCAACGCACCCGGTCAGGTGTTGACATATGCTCTCGAACTCGGCGAGCTGGATCACCTGAAGATCGAGAACATGCTTCAGCAAAACAGAGAGCTTAAGAGCAAGCAGCAAGAGGATCTCAAGCCGTTCGGTTTGGTGTCCGTCTGTGCCGGCGACGGTCTTACCGCAATATTTAAGGATCTTTTGGTTGATAACGTAATAGAGGGCGGACAGACGATGAATCCTTCGGCGGACGATATCGCCAAAGCGTGCGACGCCGTAGCAGCCAAAGACGTGTTTGTTTTCCCCAATAACAAAAATATCGTACTTGCCGCAAATCAGGCGAAAGCGTTATCCAAGCGCACCATTCACGT
>CATKFJ010000022.1 GCA_949747725.1 uncultured bacterium | reverse complement strand
GCAAAATATGTCAATATTTTCAATGCGGTCAAGAATTATTTAAGCAATTATACTTTGGTCACTGCGTAGCGATCGATAATTCCTCATTCCGAATTATTTTTCGCTATTTATCTTTTCTTCGGCTTGAGCGTAATACCTGTCGTATGCCGTTTTGCAATAGTCGTCATGCTTGGTCGGCGGCGACGGTTGTTCGGGGCACGCAAACGTGTAGTCGCCGTTTACCTTCCAATTTTTGAGTATGCCCGGGACTATCGCGTTCTTCGGACACTTGAAGACGCACCGCATACATATCATGCAATGCCAACCGAACTTGAGTTTACCGTTTTTCTTTACTTTTATGTTGTTCGCCGGGCACGCGCGCACGCACAGTCCGCAATTGACGCAATCGCTGTTGGTCTTGAATCCCCTGCCTAAAATTTTCGCGCCCCAATGCTCGATCCGCAGTATCCATGCCAAAAAACCGCCCATAAACATTTTTCTCGGCAAGCTTCGACGGTCTTGCAATATTTCGGAAATATCGACTTTTACAAGTTTCTTTGCCGTTTCCCACATTCTGAACGCTTGCTCGTCGGTATGACGAAAAATTATGTTGTACGGCATTACGTACTGATACTCGTTTATGACGTTATAGCCGCGGCGGCGGATCATGCCGGGCATTTTCAGCGCCGACACGTCGCTCATGCGCACGGGTTCGCCCGAGGTTTTTAACACGAAAACGTTTTTCGGCGCGGCGCGGCGGTCGCGCTTGGGCAATGCTTTGCAAAGCTTGAGTATTATTCTCGGCGCGTTGAACGCGTGTATGGGATAGCCTATACCGATACGGTCGAACGCGTCGATGTCCGAAACGACAGGCGGCGTGCAACCCGACAGTTCGCGCAGCGTTACTTCGTGTCCGTATGTTTCGAACGTGCGTTTATATTCGTCGGCAAGCATTTTGGTATTGCCTGTGGCGGAGAAATAATAAATGAGTATCTTCATGCGTCGTTCTCCGACAGTTTTGTCGCGTGCGCTCTGAAATTTTCATCGATCGAGTAACGAATATCCTCGTCGCGCTCGTGGGTATCGTACCACAGCGACGCGAAGATCTTGTCCTTTTTGGCTAACCTGTCGAAGTCCCACACGAACTCGGTATAGATCCGACTGTACCAATGCCCTGCGCGAAGCACCGTGTACGCGCACGCGGTAAAGTCCTCGCCGTCCTGCGTTTGCCAGTACAGTTTTTTGTACATATCGCCGTCGAACTCGGACATAAGCCTACCGCCGTGCGCCGACGCTACACTTTCGAGATCGGCTTGGGTAAGCTCGCTGTTCGGCTTAAAAAAGTCGAAGCCGTAATACAGCGGCGCGGCGTTGTCGCTCATGCTCGGGATATTCGTTCTGTCGGGCACGACGATATCCTTCCATTCCTTTTTTTGGAGCGCGTCGTACTTGTCGCGGCTGCCGAACGCAGCGGTTATGCGCGCGTCGTCGTTGTGCTTTGCCCAATATGACGGAGCGTTGTCGTCGCGGAGCAGTTTGCCGAATAGGAATTTGCGGATAAGCGCGTTAGGGACTATCTTTCCGAGCTTGAAATACGGATGCGCGTCGAACACCTCTTTCCAATAATCGGCGGTCGTTTGGGATTGAAAATGAAACAGGTCTTCGAGTTCGTCGCCGTCGAGGAACCACGCGCCGTGGAAATTTCGCGTGGCGCTGTATCCGGGCTTGAAAAAGTCTTTCGAATTACCGCCGATAACGGCAAAGCCGTCGTCGAACGTATCTATGCCGTAGCTGCGGTTTGTCTTGCCGCCGGCGATGTTATAGCATTTGCGCCAAAACGTTTGAGGAATGTCGCCGCACGCGAACCGTTCCGCGATGTTAGCAATGAGTACGCCGCTGTCGTGCGCCGTCGCCCATTCGAGCGGTGCGTCGAACGTGGTGTGGAACATCAGTCCGTCGTGCATATTGTCCGACAGCATTTGCGGATGGAGCATTGCGGTTTGGCGCAGCACCGCCCACTTGCTTATACCGCTTTCAAGCACGTTGAATTCGCCGCGGAGCTTGGTCGCGGCATAAATATCGAGCGGCGCCGGAAGTAGCGGATCTCCCACTCGCGCAAACGGGTGCGCGCCCGATCTGTTGCCGTAGACCGCTACAGTCGATATATGGACGAGCGCCGGAGCGTTTTCCGCTTTTTCTATTGCGTTCAACAGCGTTTTTACGCCGTGTTCGTTGCACGCAACGGCGGATTCGGGATGCTTGTCCGCGCGCGGAGGTATGACCGCCGCCATGTTTATAATAAGCTCGGCGCCCGATATAAGCCGCGCTATTGCGCTATCGTCGGTCAAGCCGCCTTGTACTATTTCTATCTTGGCTGATAGCGCCTTGTGCTTTTTAAGCAATTTTTC
>CATKFJ010000021.1 GCA_949747725.1 uncultured bacterium | reverse complement strand
CTCGATCGCGCGCTCGCGCGACAGTTTATGTTTGTTTTTATACTCTATCTGCTTATCGAATTTAAGCGCGCCCTTTTTTACAACTAAGGCGACCTGTTTACCGTGCGCTAAAACCGACTGCCATTCTTTTAGTTTTTCGTCTACCTGCTCGGCAACTGTTTCCTTATCTATCACAAAGTAATCGATGCCCATTACGCGCAACAGTTCTAAAGTGATCTCGCCTTGATAAATGTGCTGCGGCTCGTCATGGACGCCCGGTTCGCCGCGCCAGCCTATAACCAATACGCACGGTATGCCGTATACCTTATCGTTCAAAAGCGACGCAAGCGGATTTATTGCGTTTCCCTCTCCGCTGTTTTGCATGTACACGACAGGGATTTTCCCCGTAGCTAAATAATATCCTGCGGCTAACCCGATACAATTGCCCTCGTTTGCCGCTATCACATGATGGCGCGGATCTAAACCGTACCTGTCGAGCAAGTACTCGCACAAAGCCTTGAGCTGGGAGTCGGGCACACCCGTAAAAAAGTCGAATCTTTCAAAATAATTTGCGTTCATTTTGCTCCTAATATCTTGACGTATATATTGCGCGCGTCGTTCTCGTCGATCGCTACAGGGCTGTTTTTTAGTCTTACGGGGTTCACGCTTTTCGCCAGAGCGTCGATTTGATCCGCGTCGGCTTTGGGAACGGTAAAATTCATTTCGCCCACAAAACCGCGTATGTGTTCGGGCAACTCCGATACGTCGCGACAGCCAAGCGCAGTCGCCAATCGTTTTAACGTTTCGAGCAAATACGATTCGCCTCTCGGATCTACGCACCTGTTCGTAAAGCGCAACAAGTGTTCCGCCACGCCGACGTTACACAACGCCACGGCATGACCGTGAGCTATATTAAAGTACGAAGTAAGTTTGTAACTCATAGCGTGTCCGGCAGTCGTCTGAGTGATATTTATAGCGCGTCCGGCATCGTAAGCGGCTGTTTGCATAGTGGCGCAAACATGCTTGTCGCCGTCGAGATAAGCGCGGTATACCGATAATATCGTCCTTATAACGTTCTCCGATATCGCTTTGCTTTCTTCTGTCGAATTCACCGACCAAAACGATTCTACGGCATGGAAAAAAGCGTCGCAAAGAGTGCATCTCTTTTGATAATCAGGTAAAGTATAAAGCACACGTTCGTCTAATACAACCGCACAAGGAATTATGCCGTTATCGGTCACCGATTGCTTTTCTCCGTTGTAATAAACAACCGAATAACGCGTCGCTTCACTGCCCGTACCGGCAGTCGTAGGAAGAACGATCAACTTAACGTCGTTATCTACAGGCTTTAACTGCGAAAATTCATGCGTTATATCGGTCTTACAATACAGCTTAATACACTTTGCTACATCTATTGCGCTGCCGCCGCCTACGGCAAATATCGCATCGCATGCATGTTCGTTGAATACATCGATACCCTTTATTACAGAATCCACCGACGGGTTAGGCAAAAAATCGTCGAACACCGCGATGTCGCAACCGCACGCATTACGCAAATTATCTATATCGTGTTTGCACGGCAACACGCCGAAAGATCCGTCAACAACAAGTAATATCCTTTTAAACGCTTCGTTGCGCAAAAACTTGTATAACTCGTTATAGCTATCGGAAATTCGAAATACCTTCTGCGTCACATGTCCTCCGGAATAAGCGTAATAATGTCTTTTATAGGCATGCACAATTCTTCGTCGCATTCCTTAGCTCTGTGATTGCAAAGAATACTCTTTGCTGCATTCTGCATCGCAGGAAAGCCCGATCGCGTAAGCTGATTGGCATAAATAATTATATTGACGCCGCGCGCCTTGAACTCCTCTTCCGTTACGGAATTGAACGAAGTGGGTACAACGACGATAGGCGTAACCTTATCCTTTTGTCTGAACTTTTTGACGAATTCGAATATCTCGTCAGGCGATTTTTTTCTGCTGTGGATCATTATTGCGTCGGCGCCGGCATCCGCAAAGGCAAACGCACGCTCGAGCGCGTCATCCATTCCGCGTTCGAGTATAAGACTTTCTATCCTTGCGCATATCATAAAATCGGCTGTCTTTTGCGCTTTTTTTCCGGCAATGATCTTCTGTCTGAAATGCTCTATCGAATCCTGGGTCTGTTCGACTTCCGTCCCGAATAACGAATTTTTCTTAAGCCCTGTTTTGTCCTCGATAATTATCATCGAAACGCCCATACGTTCGAGCGAACGCACGGTATAAACAAAGTGTTCGATAAGACCGCCTGTATCGCCGTCGAATATGATAGGCTTTGTGGTAACTTCCATAATGTCGTCGATCGTGCGAAACCGTGAAGTCATATCCACAAGTTCTATATCGGGCTTGCCTTTAGCCGTAGAATCGCATAAGCTCGAAACCCACATAGCATCGAACTGCCGCGTTTCGCCGTTTTGATATACCACCGTCTTTTCGGCAATAAGTCCCGTTATTCCGCTATGCGCTTCAAGTGCGGTAACGGTACCTTTCATACCGAGAAGCTTCTTCAATCTCGATCTGCGCATGTCCG
>CATKFJ010000020.1 GCA_949747725.1 uncultured bacterium | reverse complement strand
CTACGAGTAGCATAATTCGTACACAAAAAAAGCAGAGAAAAGGCACAGCTTAACGCTATGCCTAAATCTTTTTATTTGCGTTTTATTAAATTCCCTATGCGAATTACCGTAAACCGTAACGCATTTTTTATTGCCGTTTAATTATCGTCGGTGCGATCGTCTTTCTGTCCGACATCGACGTTGTTCTTTTTGTTGCCGCTCGACGGCGATGACTTTTTAGCCGTATTGGATTTCCCTGCCGAAACCGTTTTTCGCTTTATCGGTTTATGCTCGACAGTAACTGGCTTTTCGTTCGATTTATCCGATCCGTAAGTCTTTTTGTCCGATACGGTATTTTGCTCGGAACGCTCCGCATCTTTCTCTTCGCTCTCGCCTCTGTCTTCCGCAACGTTCGACTCGGTCTCCTGCGACGAACGCGCATCTGTTTTATCCGACTCAACAACCGTATCAGTATCGTCGGGCACATTTGCGTTATCGTTGATTTTACCGCCAGCCGGCGCTACGATCGGAGGAAAAATATCGTCGAACGGGTCGGTCGCATTCGGACTCTGCGATCCGTCGTTATTGGGTATACCGGGAAAGATATCTTCGGCGGCATTGGAAATATCCACGAAAATATCCGCAGCGGATTTATCCTCATAATCCATACCGAACACCGCCATTTTCATGCGCGGCGGCTCGACGGGCTTTATAGGATATTTTTTATTCAGTACCGCAGTGACAACGAACATGCCTACGGCAAACGCGATAATGATACCAAGCATTATCAAATACCATATCCAACTTTTTGTCAGTATGCTCGTGTCGGGATAATTATCCCTATCGTACTGCATAACGCCGAGAAAGTCTTCGTGTTCTATCGCGCGTATCATAAGCGTCGCGGCGGTCGCCATTTTTTGTGCGTAATCGGGATATATTTTTTTAAGCGATTCGAGGTTATCGGACGTCGTATACGAAATGTTATCGTTGTTTGCGGACTCTATATCTGTCATATTCATAGTTTCCCAGTTCGCACCGACTATATTCAACGTCGGGATCCCGCCCTCGTCGAACCGAGTAAACAGTCCGCTCTGCGCCCACTGAAAAAACGGCACGCCGTCTAAAGAATACGCGTCTGTTATAAGCGGCGACTTCTGTGTTACCTTATATATATCGAGTCCGTTAGCGGCGGCTATACCGTCCAAAAACGGCTCGCGTTTTGTTTTACGAACATCCGAGTATGCGTAAATGTGATCTCCGCCCCGACGTTGCAGCTCGACCATAAGCACGGTATTCTTTCGCTCGTCTGCCGTCATGTCGCGGTAAAACGCACGCGCACCGACATCGGATATATACCCTGCGCCGATAAACGCGAAAGTAACGTCGAAATCAAGCTCTACCGCATTCGACATAAAGTAATCGGCGATCGAGATAAGCGCCGCCGTACCCGTGCCGTTTGCAAGCGCGCCGGCAGACTTGTATCCGACGCCCGTTTTATCGTCTGAATATCTGTTGTCGTAATAAGCCGCTATAACGATGTTTTTTGTTTCCGATGAGCTGTTTTTAGCTTTGTAAACCGTTACGACATTCTGACTCGTATGCTTTACGCCGCTTTCTTCGGCGACAAACTCGTTTATCGTAACGTCGTCGTAATTCAAATCGGTCAATCTGTTTTGAATATATACTGCCGCAAGCTTTTCGTTATAGGTGAAGCTTGTGCGGTCGCTGCCGGCGCCTTCCATAAACATATCGAGTTCTTGCGACAAAGAATCAGCGGAAACGGCATAATCGGGCTGTTCCGTATAATGGTCGGGTGCGCCGGGATCGGAACAGGCTACCAGCGAAAAAAGCGCAAGCGCCAAGCATAATATAACCGACATATATTTAATAAACTTTTTCATGCTTCGCACCTACCCTATGCCAAAACCAATATCAGATTGATCACGGTTAGCAATCCGTAAAGAACAATGAACGCACCGAATACCTGAGTTACGGCAATGCGGTATCGCGACTTTTCCACATAATTCTGATAAAACGCATACCACATATACAATGCGGCAAACGATATCATAACGATCGGATCGAGTATTATATCGATAATAGGCGCATACAGCGGTACGGCTACATAAATAAACTTCAACAAGAACAGAAATACGTTTGCCGCAATTACAGTCAAATGCAACCCGTATTTAAGCGACGCCGTATCTCCGCCCGTTTTTAACTGAACGGCATGAAATATTACAGAACATAATATCTCGTAAATGGCAAACGGAATGATTCCGCCGATAAAGAACGCCCAAACATCGTTTACAAACCACCCCGGCATACCGTATTGCTGTCCGTAGTATGCAAGACTTCCGCGCATAGTAAACAAATTACACGCACAAAATCCAACATAGAGCATTATGGATATCGCCCAAGTCGGCAGTTTCTTTTTCGCAATATTGATCAAATCCACCTCCGTTTCCGCTTACTGTTTTTGTACATATGCGGCTTGCGCCACAAAACCCACTATTGCATCATATATATTCATCGCGCCCGACTTATAGCTTTGATCGGCTTTGGCGAGCATGTCGAGAATATTTTTAAGTCGCGCTTTTGAAAACCTTGCGCTTTCCGCTTTTAGCTTAGAAGCTTGATACGGTTTAACGCCTAACGCCGCCAATCCGTCGGGATCGACAGCCGCCGCAAACAGCTTACGAAATCTATTGTAAATAAGCGTGAAGGCAGCAACAAGATCGTTATTCTTTTCCATACCGTCCACTACCGCCAGCGCGCGTGCGGCTTTTCCGGAAAGAATGCTGTCGCACAACTCGAACACTACAAACTCCGTATCGGGCTTAACGTTCTCGGTGATATCGCTCGACGTCACGGCGCCGTTCGCTCTGAGTATGCACAGTTTGTTTGCCTCCGAGTTGATACGCGTCATATAACCGCCGCAACGGTTATAAAGCAATTCGATATCATTGTCAGCGAACTCGGTTTGAGTACGCGCGGCAATAGCCTTTACTACGGGTATAATATGCTTTAGCGCTATGCGATTACAATCTACGCCCGTAGCGCCGTCGGGCACGGTCACAGTCGTACTCCTGTTCCAACTGTCGTGCGGCGTATAGTAAGTAAGCACGAGAACCGTTGTCGGATTGGGGCGCTTAAGGTATTCGACGATCGCCGCACTATCGAACTTACCGCGCACGACCACCACGCGATAATCGCTCATTATCGGCAATTGCATAAGCTCGTCCGTTAAGT
>CATKFJ010000019.1 GCA_949747725.1 uncultured bacterium | reverse complement strand
TGGTGGAGATAGTGGGACTCGAACCCATGACCTATGCGTTGCGAACGCATCGCTCTACCAACTGAGCTATATCCCCAAATAAGTGGTGGGCAATGGGGGGTTCGAACCCTCGACTTCCACCATGTGAAGGTGGCACTCTCCCGCTGAGTTAATTGCCCGTCGGATTCAACTTGAACCTATTGCCGCAACAGCTTATATTACAGCGTAAATTATTGTATCATGCGCTCTTGATTTTGTCAAGCAAAAACGGGCAGATTACATCCGAACTTTTTAATGTCATTCCCCACCCATCCCTGTTTGATAATCAGCAGCATTAGAATCTTACAAAAAAACCGTGTCCGATTTACGGCACACGGCAGAAAGCGATCACATTACCGCAACGCGGTACGCCCCGAGTTCTTTAGCAAGGCGTTTTGCCGCATAGAACTTTGGGCGCGTATTTTTTACAGGCTTACCGAACATCAACATTTTATATGCACCGCGTGCGCGTTTGATAAAACGCCTGTCGGTAACGCAAACGTACACCGTTTCACACAATTCAGTAAGTCGCATGAGCGCTTTACGGTTTTTACGTGTATATTTGCACCCGTCGAGATTAACGACGAGTGGAGATTTGGTTTTTCCGCCCGTTTTTTCCACAAACATGACGCAACGCATTTCGGCAGAACAAAGACTACCGAGCCGCTTACGGCGCGACAGACCGAGTGAGTTTAAAACGGCGTTGTCAGTTTCTCCGCCGCACAACGCACGTCGGTAATCGAGATATTGCGCAACGGTAAAAGAAGCGAACGGAATCGCACCATATGCAAAATAATTGCGCCCGTTTTCGCTCGCACAGAACAGAACTTCTATGTTATCGAGAATAACAGCGTCATGCATGTTCTTGAAATACTCGCGCTTACGGCGCGCCGAGCCTACACAATAAGTAACCATGCCCACGATTATTGCCGTGTTGCGTTATAATTATACATATAATTCAGTAATGTTGCTTGCTACGGAACGGATATTCGACACGCGCCGACACTTAAGGTACACGGCATGAACGGCGCCGCAAAAAATAAAAGATAAAACACTTGCAAAACGGAATAAATCGTTATATAATATATTGACTCGGGGCAAATAGGCAAATCGTTCTGTTCCCTGCCTTGGGGATGTATAGGCTTCGACGGCGTGGGGCAGCGACGGAAAGCAAGTGATAGGGTCGTCTATCTGAAAACGCAAACGGCTATTAAGTGCCAACAAAAACGAAAACGCCAAAGTCGTAAAGTTTGCAGCTCCGGTTGCAGCTCCGGCAATGGCATTCGCAGCTTAGTTTAGCTACGACGTTCACATCCGTATCCTGTCGGCGGAACCGTGGGCGTAATTGAAGACGGGCAACCTCGCACGGAATCGGTCGAGCCGCGCGTTGCAACAAGACCTTACGAGCCGAAACCTTTGTCTATTGCGGTTTAAACTCGGACAATCGAGCAATAAACTAAACTTGTAGATGTCCCCGTAAACCCATGTCGGAAAGGGGTTCAAATCCCCTCATCTCCGCCACAAGTGTCAGCGTTTGAACACAGAAACAAAGTACATCTTTGTAAACGGTGTGGCAGGCGCGATATTCAAGAGAATATCTTGAAACATTCGTACAGTAAGCATAACGCTTACTGTCTTTTGTTTTGTCCAAAAATATAGCAAGCTCTCCGAATTTATTGCCTTTTCGGCTGTGGTGGTTAGCACAAGCAAAAGCCGAAAGTCAACGGCGAAAAATTTTACGAAGAATATGTAAGTAGCAAAGTTCGAGTTCTTAATTGAGCTTGACCTTTTACTTTGATGTAAAATTTTATCGCTCGGTCGTTGACTTTCGGATGAGCTGTACGTTAAGGGTTATACCTTCGACTTTTCCCTGTGCTTTGTTTGTTGTTGTCGAAAAGGCAATATAAATTCGGAGGTAAATCCAAAATGAAAGAAACAAGTGCAACTGTATATCAAGAAGACGAAGTAAGAAAGTTCTACATTTCAGAATTTTCGTTCGACGACGGCGAATATGAGATAATCTTTAACATCATAGATATTTCGTTCGTCTACGAAACGATTACGGTGGCTATTACAAGAGCCGGTCGTATCAGTCAAGACATGTTCCCCCTGCTCCGCGACAAAAACGGTAAACTGTATTTCGAGTTCGGTATGTTCTACGAAAACAAGATCTCTGTAGACGATTTCAAGGAAGTTTTGTAAATGAGTAACAATTGTATTTTTAATTTTGACGTTCTCAACGAAGAAATATCTCCCGACAACGTAATAGCTATATCCGAGATAGTAGCATTTACACAAACTCGATTTCTAATTGGCTACATAGGAAACCGTATGCAAAAGATATATGCCGACTTATATTCCGATATAAAGAACAAACATAACATCAATCACATTTTCAGCGACGGTTACGATTTGGTACACGAAGGAGTAGCATTCTTATGCGAGCATTACGGCGAACATATACACGACGTTATAGGATACAACAAGAAAGGCAAACAAATAACGCTACGAACTATGTGTGTCAAGCGAATGATGAAGCTAATCAATCGTGGTACGAGAGATTATTACCGTAATAAATGTGTAGACAGTTTAACGCCAGAAGACGAGTCTTTGACAGAGCTTAAAGAAGGAATGGAATATGATTATTCTCACTGCGACGAGATAGTGGAAAACCTTAATCTCACGGACAATATGAAAGTCGCACTCGAATGTCGAATGGCAGGATTGAGCTATCCCGAAATAGGACTAATACTCGGTAGAGTGCAATCCACGGTTTACGAATACTTTATAAAAATGCGAGCGCGTTATACGGCGATATATAGATAAAAATATACTAACGACAAAAGCCGTAAGACGAATACTGCGGCTCTGCCTGTATTTACTTATTCATAATATCCAATAGGTGCTGATAGGAATTTACAACGTCATAACGCACTTTACCGTTATTCAGGCTTGAGAAAAGTTTTTTGGCGCAGTTTATTTTCGCGCTCTCTACTTTCTTTAACTGTAAGCTCTCCATACTGCCTTTGGTTTCGGC
>CATKFJ010000018.1 GCA_949747725.1 uncultured bacterium | reverse complement strand
TGGTGCACCCAAAGAGACTCGAACTCCCAACCTTCTGGTCCGTAGCCAGACGCTCTATCCAATTGCGCTATGAGTGCATATAATATTTTCGGGCGATCGAGCTTACTCGCGCTCGTTCATTACCGAACAATATTATAACCCACACATTTTTATTTGTCAAGCGATATTTCGGCATTTGCAAAAAAAGTACGCGTATCTCACCTATCGCCCACTGCGCATGCGTCACGCGTCTTTCCGCCGACAAGCTTTTCCGCTAACCATACGATTTTCTTGGTAAGCGGCAAAGCAACCGCAACCGTCGCCGCGTTAAACACTGTATGAAACAGCGCAAGCTGTATCTGCGGCGTAGACGGGATAAGTTTATCGAGAATGCTGCCGTACCCTACCCCGAAAATGCCGAGCGTCGCACCGACTATCAGGAACAGCGCCGCCCCTCCCGCGTTAAATAACAAATGAATGACAGCCACGCACTTCGCGTTTTTCGATCCTGCAACAGCCGCCATTACCGCAGTGATACAAGTTCCTATATTCGCGCCGATTGTAAGATACACGCCCTGATCGAGCGTCATAAGTCCGGCTGCAGTCATGGTAAACGTCATGGACGTCATTACCGACGAACTTTGAACGACCGCCGTAAGAACCGCCCCTACCGCCACAGATAACAGCGGAGCGTCAAAAGCCGCCACCGCATTTTTAACGCTCTCGAGTTTGGCAAAGCCCGACATTGCGCCGCCCATAGTTTCCATACCTACGAACAGCAATCCGAATCCGGCGATCATTCCGCCGATATTTTTTGCTTTTTCGCTTTTGGCAAAACACACCGCAAACGCACCTGCGCACACAAACGCAGCGAGCACATTAGCGGACGTAACTTTGCCGTTTCCGAGCATACCGAACGCTATCAGTTGCCCCGTCACCGTAGTGCCGATATTAGCGCCGAAAATAACGGTCGCGGCTTGAACGAGCGTCATCATCTCGGCATTGACAAACCCGATCACCATTACTGACGCCGCACTCGAGCTCTGTATTATCGCCGTCACCGCCGCGCCCACGCCCACGCCGACAAACCTGTTTTTTCCGGCATGACCGAACAGCTTTTTGAGCCGCTCGCCGCCCGTTTTTTCCAAACAATTGCTTATTATCGTGCATGCAAGCAAAAATATACCGACGCCCGTGCACAGCGCAAGCGCCGATGTTATTATCTGCACCGCCATGATATCTACGCTCCTTACTGTCGGCGCGCATTTGCTCTCGCCGACACAACTATAGATATGCGCGGGCTCTTGTAAAAATTATATATCGTCTATGCCGCAAACTTTCGGCTGCGCCGTTTCTGTCGTGCCCGACGCGCTCGAATCCGCGCTGTCGCAACCGCAATCGCACGTAACGCCGTTATCCGCGCCGTCGATTTTCCGCTCTGTATCGGAGTTGCGTTTATACGCTTTAGCCGCGATAACATAATAAGCCACCGTCATCGCAAGTCCCGTAAGCGTCCATGAAATGGGATACACTATAAGCAATACCCAAAACTGTTTACATACCGCAAACACCGTATACACCCATATCAGTCGAAGAACACACGATCCTATAACGGTAAACACAGCCGGCAACATGGAGTGTCCCATACCGCGCAACGCGCCGCCGGCGATCTCGTAAAAGCACGGCAACATAGATCCAAGCAAAACGCACCACATGCGCACCACCGCATATTCTATAGCCACTTCGTCCGAAGTGTATATGCGAATAAACAATCGCGCCCCCAACGTGAATACAACGCTGAGCACGGTCGAAACGGCAAGTCCCATTATCATGTTCAGCTTGAATATTTTTTTACAACGCTCGAATTCCCTCGCCGCATAATTCTGACCGAAAAACGACACTGTAGTCTGAGCAAAAGCGCTCACAAAGAAATAAACGTAATATTCGAAATTGACCGCGTCGCCGCTTCCGGCAACAGCTTGCGTGCCGAAACCGTTTATAGCCGTCTGTATAACTACGTTTGCTATGGAAAAAACAACGCCCTGAAGTCCTGCCGGCAAGCCTATTACGCATATACGCTTTAAGTATTCTCTGCGGAATCGCGACTGCTTGCGACGTACGCGCAACAGTCCGTCTTTCATTATAAAAACCATAACCATGACGGCGCTTATGGCGTTGGCTATCACGGTTGCCGTCGCGACGCCGGCAACGCTCATCTTGACGCCGGCAACCAACAAAAAATTCAAGCCGATATTCACAACGCCTGTAACGATAAGAATAAACAGCGGTTTTCTTGTATCGCCCACGCTGCGCAGTATAGCCGCGCCGAAGTTATATATCATTAAAAACGGCATGCCTATAAAATATATTCGCAAATACTGTACTGCAAGCGGCAGCGCCTCCGTCGGCGTATCCATAGCAATAAGTATGGGTTCGGAAAGTCCCACGCCGATACCGATAAGAACAACTCCGCTTACAAACGCAATCACGAATGACGTAAAAACAACGCTGTGGATATCGTCGGTCTTATTCCTGCCTATATGCTCGGCAATAACGACTGTCGCGCCGATCGATAATCCCGTAAACAAATTTATCAACAGATTTACCAACGCTCCGTTGCTGTTGACGGCGCTCTGCGCAACGCTACCCTCGAACCAAAAAATAACAGCCATATCCGCCGACGTGAACAGCTGTTGAAGTATTCCGCCGAGCGCAAGCGGCAATGCAAACAAAAGTATGTTCTTTGTCATCGGACCGTGCAACATATCCATTTGCTTGCGTTCGGAACGTTTATGTACTTTATTTTCAGATTCGGACATATTTATCTGCCGTGAATTCGATATCGCGACACCGAATTATTTTATTTGCGCGATCGCAATTTGTTATACCACAGTCATGCGCAAAAAGCAAATCAAATAAGGTATGAATATGACAAAATTTCGACAAATATTTATTGACAAAATCAATATATTATGATATAACTACATTAAATAAAATCTCATTCGAAAAAGGAGTACTAATCATGAAAAGATGTCCCGTTTGCGGCGAAATAGTAGCCGATGACGTACAAGTTT
>CATKFJ010000017.1 GCA_949747725.1 uncultured bacterium | reverse complement strand
TACTCCGCCTCCGTATTGTTTTCGTCGCGATTCACCTCTGCGGTTTTTGATTGCGCTTCGGTTTGCCGAGTAAAGTCCGCCTGGCGCATCAGTGCGTCGACCGAAAAGCTCGTAAGCTTGGAAATATACGTAAAGTACTGCTCTTGCTCTATCGGATTATCGAGCGCCGTTACGACTTTGGCGCTTTCTATTGCGAATTGCGCCTTGCTGTCGGGATCGGATAGATCGTATTTGGCGCGCAGAACATCTATCTTGTAAGCCGTAAGCGGAATAGCCTCGTCCAACAGCTTTTGATAGCCTTGAGCGCCTTCGCGCTTAATGACATCGTCCGGATCCAAACCGTCCGGAAGCCGCACTACCTTGACGGTAATACCCGTTTCGCGCAGTATGTCGAGTCCGCGCATTGTAGCCTTTTGCCCGGCAGTATCGCCGTCGTAACTGATATACACCAAATCGCTGTACAGCTTTAACTGACGTGCCTGCTTTGTAGTAAGCGCAGTACCCATGGATGCAACTGCCGTGTCGAATCCGGCTTTGTGCAAAGCAATTACGTCCATATACCCTTCGACCATGATCACATACTTGATAGGGCTCATCGCCTTGCGTTTTTTCAATAGATTGACGCCGTAAATGACTTTGGATTTGTCGAAGATCTCCGTTTGCGTACTGTTGCGATACTTTGCGAAATGCACGTCTTTTTCGAGCGTTCTTCCGCCGAAAGCGACAACGTTATTCATATTGTCTATGATCGGATAGATAAGCCGCTTACCGAAAACATCGTACTTTCTTCCGTCCTTTTCTTCGGCTATGCCGGCTTTATTTATTTGTTCGTAAGTATAGCCTTTGGATAGCAAATACTCGATCATTTCGTTAAAATCAAGGCTTGCGCCCAATCCGAATTTCCGCACCATAGCCGGCGTGATCTGACGCGACTTCAGGTAATCGTTAAATATCTTCGCACGCGGATTCGATAAGTTTTCGTGATAATGCCGCGCGGCGTCGCGCATAAGATTATATAACGCCTCGCGCTCTTTCTTATCCACACGCTGCGAATATGTGCCGGCTTTCGGTTTTGGCATTTCCAGACCGGCTTGTTCGGTAAGCATTTTTAGCGCGTCAATAAACTCGATGTTTTCGATTTTCATCAGGAACGATATGGCATTACCGCTCTCCTTACAGCCGAAACAGTGAAAGAACTGTTTATCGGGCGATATAGAGAACGACGGCTGAGTTTCATGGTGAAACGGGCAACACGCCCAATAGGTATTCCCCTTGCGATCGACTTTTACGTAACGCGATATAAGCGATACTATATCAGTCTTATCAAGCACCTTAGATATAAAATCAGAAAACTCTCTATCCACGAAATTCCTTACTGTAAAATCGGTTATTATATATGCGCATCGATATCGTTTTGTCTTAAGTGTTTAATTATTTATTCTCTGTACGCGTACAAACGCCTTACAATTTAGACCAATTTTGCGGTACGGTTATCTGTTCGAATGAACGCACCGCATACTGATCTGACATTGTAGAAATATAATCGCATACTCTGCGCTCGATCGGGTCTTCGTCATACTTGAACTGCTTCGGCATTTCGTCTTCGTGATCGCAAAAATACAGATACAAGTACTCGATCATCTTGATCGCTTTTTTCTCTTCCGATTTTGCAAGCGACGACGTATACACATTATCGAACATGTATTGCCTCAGTTCCGTCATGGCTTGCGCAAACTCAGACGTTTGTGCAATTGTATTTTTGCCATAACTTTCATTTATTATATCGACGATCATGGACGAAATTCGCTTAGAGTGATTGTCTCCGAAAATATCGATAAAACGTTTGGGGATATCTTCGGCTTTTATCACTCCGCCGCGAATCGCGTCGTCGATATCGTGATTTATGTACGCTATACGGTCGGCGATCGCAACCACTCTGCCCTCGAGCGTTACGGCTTGTCCGCTTCCCGTATGATTTACTATTCCGTCGCGCACTTCGAACGTCAAGTTCATACCCTTACCGTCGTTTTCTATTTTGTCGACCATTCGCAAGCTCTGCTCGTTATGCGAAAAATGCGTAAACTTGCCGAGCGCGCGCTCACCGGCATGTCCGTACGGAGTATGACCGAGATCATGTCCGAGCGCGATCGCTTCCGTAAGATCCTCGTTGAGCAGTAACGCGCGAGAGATAGTGCGCGCTATTTGACTGACTTCGAGCGTATGCGTAAGACGCGTTCTGTAATGATCGCCTTCCGGCGAAAGAAAAACTTGAGTTTTATGCTTTAACCGTCTGAATGCCTTACTGTGAATTATCCTGTCGCGGTCGCGCTGAAATTCCGTGCGCAAAGGACAGGGCGTCAAAGGCTTTGACCGACCTTTGCTGTCGCTGTCCTTGCATGCGTACGGTGACAAATATTTATCTTGTATTTCGTAAACTACCGCTTTGTAATCCATATAATTATCAGTCCGATTATTAGCCCAAAAGCCGAAACGACCTACAAGGGCTGTTTCGGCTTAGTGGCGCGAGAAATTACTTTAATTACTTTCTCGGATTTTTAATGTTTGCCTGTGCCGCGGCAAGACGGGCGATCGGCACACGGTACGGCGAGCAAGACACGTAGTCAAGACCGATTTGATGGCAGAACTCGATGGACGAAGGATCGCCGCCGTGTTCGCCGCAGATACCGCAGTGCAATGTTTTGCGTTCGCCCTTGCCGAGCTTAACAGCCGTTTCCATAAGCTTGCCAACACCGACGGTGTCGAGCTTAGCAAACGGATCGAACTCGTAGATCTTGTTCGAATAGTAGCTGGGCAAGAATTTGCCGGAGTCGTCGCGGCTGAATCCGAACGTCATTTGCGTAAGGTCGTTCGTGCCGAAACAGAAGAACTCTGCCTCTTTCGCAATATCGTCGGCAGTAAGAGCGGCACGCGGTATTTCGATCATTGTGCCGACCTCGTACTTAAGGTTGATTCCCGACGCTTTGATAACTTCATCGGCGGTCTGTACGACGATCTTTTTAACGAACGCCATTTCTTTGACTTC
>CATKFJ010000016.1 GCA_949747725.1 uncultured bacterium | reverse complement strand
GATCAGGAGAACGCGCTCCGTACTTATATCGATAAAAATATCAAGACGGAAGGCGACCTTCACCGCGAAGTCGAACTTAACCTCAAACGCCTTAAGGATATAGGCTGCTATCGCGGCGTACGGCATCGTAAAAACCTGCCCGTTCGCGGTCAGAACACCAAACAGAACGCGCGTACCCGTAAGGGTCCGAAGCTCACCGTTTCGCGTAGCAAGAAGAAGGAGCGTTAAGCCATGGCAGTCAAGAAGACAACGACCAAAAAGAAGGTCACAAAAAATATCGATAAAGGTTGCGTCCATATCCACGCGTCGTTCAACAACACGATCGTTACGGTCACGGACGAGCAGGGCAATGCCATTGCGGCATGCTCGGCGGGCGCGCTTAAGTTCCGCGGTTCGCGTAAATCCACGCCGTACGCGGCGCAGATGGCTGCGGAAGAAGCCGCGCGTCGTGCCATGGAGCACGGACTGCGTTCGGTCAAGGTGTTCGTTAAAGGTCCCGGTTCCGGCAGAGAATCGGCTATCCGCGCTATGGAAGTAGTGGGATTGCAAGTGACTGAGATAAACGACGTTTCGCCTATTCCGCACAACGGGTGCAGACCGCCCAAACGTAGAAGAGTTTAAGGAGAGTGGCATAGATTATGGCAAGAAATATTTGTGCAGATTGCAGACAGTGCCGCAGAGAAGGACAAAAATTGTTCTTGAAAGGCGACCGTTGCGTATCCAAGAAATGCGCTATGGAGCGCAGACCCGTTCCGCCCGGAGCGCACGCGCAGGCACGGCGTAAGAACAGTGAGTACAATATGCAGTTGCGTGAGAAACAGAAGGTCAAACGCGCATACGGCGTGCTCGAAAAACAGTTCAGAGATTATTATGAAAAAGCGGAAGCGCATAAGGGCGTTACCGGCGAGAACATGCTCGCCATGCTCGAAAAGCGTTTGGATAACGTTGTGTACCGTATGGGTATCGGCGCGTCGCGCAAGATGTCGCGCCAGATCGTCAATCACGGTCACATCCTTGTCAACGGCAAACGCGTAGACATTCCGTCATACCAAGTAAAGCTCGGCGACGAGATTTCAATAAGAGAAACCAGCCGCGACAACGCGTTGTTTAAAGAATTGCGTGGCGCTAAGATAACAATGCCCAAGTGGGTCACGTTCGACACCGAGAACTTTATCGGCAAGATCGTTGACAATCCCAAGCGCGACGATATCGATCTCAATATCAACGAGCAGCTCATAGTCGAGTTGTATTCCAAGTAATAAGGAGTAATCAGCCATGATGGAAATCGAAATGCCGAGAATTACGATGGAGGAAACCGAGGGGTACCGTACGGGTAAGTTCGTAGTAGAGCCGCTTGACCGTGGCTACGGTCACACGCTCGGTAATGCGTTAAGGCGCGTATTGTTGTCCAATCTTCCCGGCGCGGCGGTCATCGGTGTCATGATCGGAGGCGTAGACCACGAGTTCTCGACCGTCAAGGGCGTTAAGGAAGATGTTGCGGAAATAATCCTCAATCTTAAATCGCTCAATCTCAAGGCGAACTATACAGACAAAGCGCTCGTTAAAGAATTGCATATTCAGAAAACGACGGCGGGAATAGTTACCGCGGCGGATATAGACGAAGATCCCGAAATCGAAGTGCTCAATCCCGATCTGTATTTGTGCACGCTTGACGAGGGCGCTAAGCTCGATATGACGTTGTACGTAGGAAAGGGCAGAGGTTATGTCGTTGCCGACGAGCTTAAAGACCCGTCACGTCCGATCGGATATATCCCCATCGACGCGATATTCACGCCTGTCAAGTTTGCGTCATACTCGGTAGAACCGACGCGCGTCGGGCAGTCTATGGACTTTGACAAGCTCACGATAAACGTTAAGACCGACGGTTCGCTTTCTGCCAAAGACGTGCTCAGTCTTGCGGCTAAAGCGCTCGAGGACCATGTAAAGCTGTTTGTTGCGTTGTCCGAGACGATTTCCGGCATGGATATTCTTGTATCGCGCTCGGAAGACCGTCAAGCCAAGGTTTTGGAAATGAACATCGAGGAAATGGATCTTTCCGTGCGCAGTTACAACTGCTTGAAACGCGCCGGCATCCATACCGTTGCGGATCTTACGCGCAAGACCGAAGAGGACATGCTCAAAGTGCGTAACCTCGGCAGAAAATCGCTTGATGAAGTTATTGCCAAGCTGCGTGGGTTCGGTTTGGACCTTAAGGCCGCCGAAGACTAATTCATACATTCGTGATAGGAGAACATAAGTATTATGGAACAGAGAAAACTTTCACTTCCCACCGATCAGCGCGAAGCGTTGCTGCGTAATCAAGTTACGGCGCTGCTGTGGAACGAGAAGATCACAACGACGTATGCGCGCGCCAAAGAGGTTTCGCGCCTTGCAGATAAAATAATCCAGCTCGCTGTCGATACCGTGCTTGACGTTAAAAAGGTCGTCAAGAAGGGCGTCGATAAAAAGGGAAAGCCCATCGATGTGGAAACGATCGTCGACGGCGAAAAACGGCTTGCGGCGCGGCGTAAGATCATGGCTATGGTTTACGATCCGCCCGAAGTGCGCAAAAAGGACGAGACCGCGGTCGCGTTCCGCGAGCGTACTAAGGATATTCAGCACCCGTTGATCGAGAAAATATTCAACGTGTATGCTATTCGGTATTCTCAGCGCAATCGCGACAATAACTCGGCAGGCGGTTATACGCGCGTGCTTAAGCTTGGCGCACGCCGCGGCGATGCTGCCGAAGAGGCGCTTATCGAGTTAGTATAACTTACTTCTTTTGTAAAAGAAGTAAGCAAGAAAACTTTAGCGCCGTGTATGGGCATAAGTGATTTGTTGTAGGTAACACCCGAATAAATAAGTGGCGTTGGAAATTTATCTGACGCCGCTTTTTTAATTCGGAATTAAAGATTCTTCGGGAGGGCAAAAAACGCTCGGAATGACAAAGAAAATACTTGTCATTCTGAACAGGCGCATGCGCCGTCGTGAAGAATCCCAACCGTAATAAGGCAGAGATTCTTCGGGAGGCAAAAAACGCTCAGAATGACAAAGAATAAGGTATAGATCCCTCGACTGCGCTCGGGATGACTTTCTGTGTAGGCTTGTCCTTTTGACCGAAGTGAGCGTAAGCGAACGGAGCGGAGAAATCTTACTCACCGCGAAGCGGTCAACAATTCCGAATTCCGCTTTCCGAATTCCGAATTATCCTATAGATTCCTCGAGATGGAAAAACGCTTGAAATATCTTGCCGTTTATATCGGAATAGAAGTACGCCTTAATTTTCTTGCAAAAATCGCGTATATGTGGTATTATAGACACGGACCGTGTTCACACGGCAAACAAGAGAGGTTAGTATGTTACATGAAGAATGCGGCGTAATGGGCGCGTACGATTTTGACGGCGGCAACGTTGCGATCGATCTCTATCACGGACTTTATACGTTACAGCACCGCGGACAGGAGAGCTGCGGCATTGTAACCAACGATTATGTCAGTCTGCACACGGTCAAGGGCAAAGGGCTTGTCAACGAGGTATTCACAAAGGATAATCTCGGCACGCTCACCGGCAAGATCGGAGTGGGGCATGTGCTTTACGGCTATACAGGCGACGATAACGACGGGGTACAGCCCATAGTGTCGCGCTATTGCAAGGGATCCATGACGATCGCCATGAACGGCATGATAACCAACTATTCCGAGCTTAGGTCCGAGCTTGAGCATCGCGGCGCGATATTCCAATCGTCGAGCCATGCGGAAATGGTGATGAACATGATAGCCGTTGCGCGTACACAGACGCACAGCGCCGAAGAGGCGGTTATGACGGTTGCCAAGCGGCTTAAGGGCGCATTTTCGATAATAGTAATGTCGCCCAAGAAACTCATTGCGGTACGCGATCCGTACGGGTTCAAACCGTTATCGCTCGGCAAACGCGGCAATACGTACTTTTTTGCGTCCGAGACCGCGGCGTTCGACGTTATACATGCGCAAACGCTGTGCGACGTCAGACCCGGCGAAACTATTAAGATCGACGATAACGGCGTTACGCACTACGACGATGGCGTGGGCAAGGTCAAGCCGGCGCAGTGTATTTTCGAGTTTGTGTATTTTGCTCGACCCGATTCGTTTATTGACGGCAACAGCGTGTATCAGGCGCGGATCAATATCGGTAAAGAGCTGTACAAAGCATGCCCGGTCGACGCGGATGTTGTAGTGGGCGTGCCGAGTTCGGGACTGCATTTCGCGCTCGGGTATGCGTACGAGAGCGGTATTCAGTATGCCGAGGGGCTTGTAAAAAATTCCTACGTCGGGAGAACGTTCATTAAAGGCACGGACGAGATACGGCGCGAGGCGGTATCTATTAAGCTCAATGCGTTGCGCGGCGCGATCGAGGGCAAGGACGTTGTGCTTGTGGACGATTCGATCGTTCGCGGTACGACCTCGGCTAACCTGATCAAGCTCATAAAAGACGGGGGAGCGCGCAAAGTGCATATGCGTATCGCGTCGCCGCCGTTTATGTATTCGTGTCCGTACGGCTCGGATATTCCGGACAGACAGCAGCTCGCCGCGGTGCGTATGGATATAGATGGTATTCGTAAATCTATCGGAGCGGACTCGCTCGGATACTTGCCTATGTCGGCGTTCGAGCGCGTAGGACTTAAGCCCGATAGGTATTGCGATGCGTGCTTTACCGGAAATTATCCCGACTTACTTCTTTAGGCAAAGAAGTAAGCAAGAAACCGTTATTTTGATTTCTTGCCTGTTAGTTTTGGTTGTCTGTTCATATAACAGTATACAAAATTATTACTCAAAGAAGTAAGCAAGAAAACTTTTAGTGCCGTGTGTTTACTTAGGCTGTTCGTTGTAGGTTGCACCCGAATAGTTTTTTGACGTTAGAAGTTTATCGGACGCCACTATGTCTTCTAGCCCGATAAATCCCTCGGGATGACTTACTTCTTTAGGCAAAGAAGTAAGCAAGAAAACTTTAAGCGCCGTATGTTTACTTAGGCTGTTCGTTGTAGGTTGTACCCGAATAATTTCGTTACGTTAGAAATTTATCGTACGCCGCTTTGTCGTTTCGACCGTAGCGAGCGTTAGCGATCGGAGCGGAGAAAACTATCGGTCATCAATTCAGATTTCCTAATTCCTAATTTATATAATAATGCATGGAGAACCGTATTGGACGAAAAGCAAACAGTCGAGAATTCGACCGAAGAAAACATATCGCCGCGCGAGCGGTTTAATAGCACGCTTGTTGAACGCGCGGAGAGCATAACTTCCGTACGTAACGATGTGTTCACTACTTCGTGGTGGCAGCTTGCGCTTAATTTCGTATTGGGTGCGGGCGCGCTTGTTATGCTTATTCTTTCGATGGCGCTCGGCGGAACAATGTCGACTGTCGGCGCGATAGTCGGCGTTGTGCTTGTTGTGATTTTGATCGTGTACAATATGGCGTTGCGCGCATATATGCCGCTCAGCTTTTTGCAGTACACGAGCATAACCGACGGCAAGCGATATTGCTTTAGGATATTATCGAAAACGCGGTCGAGCTTTTCTGACGGGAAGAATAATATCGAGGTCGATCGCGGCGAGGCGGTCCGGCTCGAACATATGAGTTATTCGCAATATTCGTACGACTTTTTTAAATATATCGATGCCGATATGCGTATAGTGAACGGTGATACGGAAACGTTTAAAGGCACGTATGCTTATAACGGCAAAACCTATAAGAGCAAGATCGTATTTAAAAACGGTGCGCCGCTGTTCGGCGTGATAGGCGGAGCAAGGATAAAATACTTCGATGTGAATAATCCTAAAGAACGGTTTGTAGTGCCTGTTGCGCTTAAGCGCGCGGTATTGGAATTTAAAGTGGAGTTTCCGAAGGTTCAGGGCTTGCATGTCCGTGACGATGTTAAGGATCTGACCAAACAGTAAAAAGCGGAATAAAGTAAATAAAAGCAAAAGCGCACCCCGTCCGTGAGGAATGGGGTGCGCTTTTAATACATAGTTTATCGGGTCAAGCTGTTACGTAGTTACCAGTCCATTTTATGCCGTTTGCGCGATTGGTTATGGAAATCACATTCCCGAGCGGATCGCGGTCAACTATTCCGAGCTGGGTATTTATTATATCCTGTACGGTTAATTGAACGCGTTGTTCGTCGGTAAGCGCGTAACAGTTTCCGTAAGAGAATTTGTTATCTGCGCTGTAATAATCGACGCCTTTATAAGTATAGAGTTTTCTGTCTGTCGCCAAACATGTCGTAAATAAGTCTTTCTTGCCAAGCTTGCCGTATTCTGTTTTTTCATTCTCGGGCGAGGGGATCGAGAAATCTTTATCGGTATAGTAATTTATTTTTGTATTGATCAGCGACGCGCTTAACGATAGATTTACCATATTAACGAACGAAGTTTTTATTGTAGCGCTTGTGATATAGTTATCAAGGATGTTGGAATCTCCGTCGTTTTCGCCTTTGAGTGTTACGAACAGATCGCCGAGATTGTTGTCCTGACCGAGTTCTTTAAGCCCTATCGTCAGTTTATGTTCGCCGTCGGCATAGGAATAGCCTTTGAATATTTGCGCAGGCGTTTTGAGCTTGATATCGCCGCTGCCGCTGTAAATGGCGTCTATTATTTTCCCGTGAATGTCTATTCCCACAACGGATTCGCGCAACGGAATAAGGTAGAACAAGAACTGTTTAAAGAACTTTGTCATGCCGTCCTTGCCGCTCGAGAACATTTCCGCAAGTTCGTCCAAGGTATAAGCAACGTCTACGAAATCGGCGGTCAATACATTCGTTTTATCGCCGTAAGATATTCCGAGGATAGTCTTTTTATTTGCTACTATCGTATTATCTACCGACCAGCCGCCTTTAACGCCCGATATGTACAGCACGTCGTCATAGAAAAACAATCGAGTAGTGCAGGGGGGAAGAATATCGGCAATAAATGTGTAGTGCGGAACGGTAAACTCTATAGCGGCGGCTGTCTTGTACCGCGGGCTTGCATTTTCGCCTTGGTCGATTATCATGACTTTAACGTTATACAATATGCTTGTTTGGATATGTATCCCGATATTTATATCCAAATCGATCTTATCGTTCACGCCGTCGCCTATCTCGAATTCGAGCATGTTCGCCGTATTCATTACGTCGAACAAAAGATGCTTGATATTGGCGAGGTTCGAATAATCGGCGATCTTACCGTTGCTGTTGATGTTGCCGTCGAAGTTTTCGGGAAGAGAGATGTTTACTTCTTGACCGGAAGTGAACGGCGCATTGAAAGTTTTGAGTAACGCCGTATTTACGTCGAGGTCTTTAACGGTTATACTGTCTATTCTGTTGTTCGATTGCGTTACTGCGACGTTTGCGTCAACAGTATCCGTATCGGTTATAAGCTTGCCGTCCACTGTCGCTTTAAGTACGCCGTCGGTGTTTGTAAACGTTAAGCCGTTTACTATTTTATTGTACAGCGCGCCGCTTACGGTTTCGCGGTCATCGGACGGTATTTCCGGTTCGTCGGGTCCTACGTCCATGCCGAACAGCGCCGCCGCTTTGTTGATTTCGGTCATTGCTTTTGTTGCAAGATCCAAAATATCGGGAAGCGCGCTGTTGAGTTTGTCGATAGCCGTATCGCCGTCATAGTCGTTTTTGTATTTTGTATCCACGTTGTAGAAGATATCCCACGCGTCGGCGATCAGGTCGAGCGCGGTCGTGCCGTGGTTGGCGGCTTTTACTATATTCTCTATTGCGCTGCTTATTCCGTTAAGCGCTGCGATGTTCATGGATTCGAACACGGACGTATCGAGCGTTTGTTTATAATCGCCGAGCAATTGGTCTGAAACATCTTTATCCACGCCCAAGATATCCATAACGGCTGCCGCTAACTGCATTATCGACGTATAATCGATCGATATGCGTTCACCGTTATTACTGCTCTCCATATAATCTACGAAAGCAAAGCCGTCGGGATATTCGTCGTTGTTTATTACGTACAAGTCGAGGTCGATAGGCAGGGTATTGCCCGAACCGTGGTTCGAATGGTTGCCGTTACCGTCAAACGTGCATGCCGTGCCGATATCGAGCGTTATGTGCGCTTCGAGGTTGAGCCGATACTTTTTAACGGTATTATTGTCGGCGTCTTTTACGACGTTGCCGTTATCGTCCCTGACGGCATATTGCTCGAACTTGAACTTGAGCGATTTGGTGTTGTCGTTTACATTGTGCCGCGAAACAATTACGTGCTTATCGATAACTTTTTGCCCGTCCTTTATCACCGGGATCTGTCTGCCCGTTTCGGCGTCCGTTATCGGGTTTCCGTTTTCGTCGGTTTCGACCGCATATATATAATAGTCGAATTCGAAGTTATCTATTTCGAAAGTTATATCCTCGAATACTTCGCCCGTTTCCGCGTCGGTGTATGCGTGCGTAGACGTCAGAGTATTGACGGCATTGTCTAAGGTTTTGACGAATTCTATGACGGGAATATAATCGGTTACATCGACGGGTGCGGCAATGTTTGTGAACACCGTGTCGTACGGGGTGAAGCGATTTATGTCTATTCGAACGGACGTTCCGTCGAAGTTAGTGTCTACGCTCAAGGTTTCGATCGCCGAAACAATGCCGTCGTCGGTAGTGCATAAAGCTAAATGCGGCGCTATATTGAAAGTATAGCCGAACAACGTCGCCGAAACCACAAGTTGTTTTTCGGTCGCGCCGTTTGTTATAGCGGTACGTTCGAATACGCTTACGGTATCGCAAATCGATTTTATCGTGCTCTTGCCTGAAACGGACACGCCGCCGAGAGGCGAGAACAGTATGCCTATTATATTGCGCGCGTCGCCGTTTGCGGCGATTATCTGTCCGATGCGATCCGCTATCAACATGATGTTGTTGAATGCGCTTGTACCGCTCGCGCCCATTAGTTTGGCGATCTCTTCCACGATATACGTGGGCAGATATTTGTCGAGCACTTCGAGTACGGTGGCAATATCGGCATTCGTGTCGAAGGAAAGTTTTATGTTGCCGCTTTGGATATAAACAATGCCGTTTATATATGTAATGTTAAGTTCGGTTTCGCTGTCCGATCCCGTGCCTTTAAACAGGATGAGGTTTGCGCTTACGGCAAGCGGATCGAAGTTGACGAGTACTTTGCCGCCGATCTCGGTCTGCTTATCGTTGGATATAAGCGCAAGCGCGCTCAGGTCGAGTTCTATCGATCGCGCATCGGCAAAATCGTTTGCTATTCGCATAACGGGCGGAATGAACGCCGTAATGTTGCCGACGGGAACGAACCGCGAGGGATCGGCTATCGATATTTCGCCGTTTTGCGCGGCGGCGGTAAATGTAAGCGTCAGATCGTAGATTTCGTCTGTACCGCCGGCGGTAAAGCCCGTAAGGCTGTCGTTATCGAACAGAGGAATAAGCGTCGTTCCGAACGACATACCGAATGCGGTCACGTCTACGCTCGCCGACGTGAATTTGTCGGCGTCGGTAATAATGGTCATGCCGACATATACATTGAGTTTGGACGCGTCTAACGCGAGCTTGAATCCGTCGGCTACGGGCGAAAGCGATATCATCCCGATAAGGTCTTTTACCGTTGTTTCCTTAACGATCCGTATTATATCTTTTACCGTTGTTTTAATGCCGGGCATTACGACGTCGAGATCTTCGAGGATATCGTCGAGCGCCGACTCGGTGAGCTGCGACGAGATATCGATACGGTTATCCGAACTCGTGTTTACCGATAAATACAGCACGCCGTCCTTGATGACGACCGAAACGGGCATGTCGCCCACCGTTATGTTCGCACACGCCGATATGCCGTTCGAAAAGCTTAACGACACCGCGCCTTTGATGTCGGTATAAGTGGGAACTGCTGTCTTTTCGTCGCCGTCGCCCTTATAAACGTACCCGTTGAGAGCGCCGTTTATATCCAAGGAAAGCGATCTTGCGTTTACCGCGTCGTTTGCTATAGTAACGAAAGGCGACAGAGCTTTAATGAGTTCGCTTGCCGAAACGTACTGCGTTTCGTTCGGAGCGATCACCGTTACGGACGTCGGCGTTATATTTGCGATCGTGGCGTTGATAACGCGATTGCCGTAATCGATATTCGCGGTTATGCGGTCGAGTTTGGACGGCACGGCGACAGACGCGGTAAAGCCGTCGCAAACCACCGTCGTTTCGATATCGCCGTTAGGCAGTTGTTTTACTTTAAGCGCGTCGAGCGCCTTGTCGATCATGACCTCGATATCGAGATCGACAAGCATGTTTTCGATATCGCCTGAAAGCTCGGGGGGAATAACGGGTTTGAGCGTTTTCAGTAAAGATTCGATATCCGATATTTCGCCGACCGTTTTTATATCGCCGAGAGATATGTACGCCTTGTTGTCGATCACGGTCATATCGAAACCGTGATCCGTTTCGGAAACGTTAAGCGCGATTAGATCGTTCGCTACGGACAGCGACAGGGCGGCGGTGTATGTAACGCCGTCGATAGTTATGTCGATATCGGCAGTCATGCCGTTTTGCTCGATAACGCGGTTGACCGTGCCGAGCGCGTCGGCGAGGAATGCCGCGTCCACATAATCTTCGGCGTTATCGGGCACGGTAATGCCGTGCGCGTCTTCGGTAAGAACGAGCGTAACGTCGAGTTTGACGGGATATCCGTACAACACTCCGTCTATAGAGATCTTGTTGTTTTCTATATCGGCGTTTATGCGGATGTCAACGTTTCGGGCGGCTATTTCGATCTTGATAATATCGCCGTCTACGGTAACGGACTCTATAACGTCAAGCAACATGCCTATCAGTTGCGGCGTGTCGGGAGTCGTTATAGTGTCGATAAACGAACTTATTATTCCGTCGGCGGAGGCGAAAATGTTTTCCGCATCGGTTGCGCTCAGTTTAAACGCAAGGTTTTTAACTTTTATATAAGTCGTGCCGCCGTAATAAACGACGTTAATATCCTGACCGAGTACGGTCACGTTGCCGCGAGCGACTCTGTCGGTTTCGGCGCTGTCGGAGGAGACGATCGTGTCTATATCGAAATTGCCGATAAGCGGATAGTTTCGATTTTCCACGGTTACGTTGCCGTCGACGCTCGCCGAGTAATTGCCGTCGCTATCCGCATATTTGTCGAGCTTGTCGATTATGCGCGCAAGTTCCGCGAACGTTATGAAGTTTTTTCCGTCCGGCGCGATAACTGCGCGGCGGTCGGGTGCGGATATATTAAGAGCCGCATGCGCGTCGATATAAATACCGAACTTGTCGAATTCGTAATCGAATTTAAGTTCGTCAAGTCTGCCGCTTGAACGG
>CATKFJ010000015.1 GCA_949747725.1 uncultured bacterium | reverse complement strand
TTTCCTTGGTAAGCGCAGTCAAAATCTGTTCGTACTGCTCGGATAATTTTTTGGTTTGCAGTATCGCCTGTTTCTCGCTGTCCGAGCCGAATATATATCCGGCTATAGTGGAAACAAACCGTTCGCCGTCATCGACGGACAGCGAACTCAAAACGTCGCCGGGGATCTTCGTATCGATCCGACGGTACTCGCGGAACTGCTCGTCGAGCCTGCGCTTTACCGCCTCGAAGTAAATAGGATCGTCGGGTTAGCTTTCGTACTCCTTGAGCGTCACCTCGAAGTACGGATTAAGCGAAACATAGCTGTCTATCTGCATACGCCGTCCGGCAATGAACACAACGCGCATGGCGTCGCCGGGCAAACGTTGCGCTTGCTTGATCGTAGCGATAACGCCCACGCGATAAATGTCCTGCGGCGCCGGATTGACCATTGTCGCGCGTTTCTGCGCAACCAAAAACACGCTCTCGCCGGCTTCTACCGCTTGCATTATCGCCGCGTACGATTTGTCGCGAACAAGATCGAAATGAACGGCTTGACCGGGAAAGACCACCTTGCCGCGAAACGCTATCATTTTATACGTCTTTGCCGGCTGAGCGACAACCTGAGGCTGTTCGGCATTGTTATTATCGTAAAAAACTTTATTATCGTCCATAACTTTCACCTTTTTGTGCTGAATATTATACCACATTTAACAGCTATTGACAACTGTTTTTACTATCGGCGTTTACGTTGTTTATTCGCGCGTTACAATGTGTTCCGCGTACTGCGGCAACGTTTTCAACCTGTTGCAATAAAATTCGGGAAATATCTTTCCGCCATTGTACTTTCCGCCCGATATCTTATCGATCGGCACCCATTCCGTATGCTCTGCGCCGTCATCGATTATCACCGCGCCGACGCGGTATGTGAACCTATTACCGTCGCGCTCGAAACAACAGTCGCGCATATCTTTTACAGGCACTGTTTTCCCACCCGAAATTATTTTGTGAGGGATATTATAATCTATTCGCACGTATATGTCAAGTCCCGACCCCGTCGCTTTCCGCATTTCCTTTCCATTCGAAAACGCATTTATTGACGCACAGCAGTATCACGCCGACGGCGATCAACATTATAACGGCGGCGACGCCGAGCACGGCAAGCATTCCCGTACCGATAGCGTTGGTATCAAAATAAACGTAAACGCTCCGTCCCGATATGCTCCCGAACGCTATCATAAAAATATAATACAGCGTAGGAAACACGACGACCGTCGGAACAAACCGCGCGCGGCAGTCCCGTCCGTTGCACAGCGCGAAATAGTATAAAAACATTATTATCGGCATAAACAAATGCGGCACAAGCGACATGCCCGTAAAACACACTTCGGGCGCGAATATTGCGCACATTATAACTACCGACGCGGCAAGCACGGCGCAGTCGAGATACACGAAATGCGGTATATCCCTGCCGCGCGCCTGTTCTATCGCCGCCGCGGCAAGCGCCGTGCCTATTGCGACGCATGACAGAAAAGTCATTTGCACGCACTCGCCCATTCGGTAAAAATAATTGCCGAACGCGGTCAGTAAAAACAGTGCGGCGATAACGGCGGTGAGCTTGGCTCTTTTATATAAGGCTTCCATACCCGTGATTTTTGACTTATCGGCATGAAAGTATAACCGCGTTATTTGACGGAAATAGTATCGCCCTCTATATCTATCTCGTCTTTTAAAAGCTCGAGCGCATGATCGAACCGTTCCGTCATCGCCTCGCCGACGCGCGAAAAGCCGAGCTGCGCCGCTATCAATTTATACAGTCCTTGCTTTTCGGCTGTTATATTCTGACTTAAAACGGCTTTAATTCCCGACGCAAGTTCGTCAAGGCTGATATGCTTTATCTCGCGCGGCGGAAGTTTACGGCTTTCGGGCGGAACGCGC
This sequence comes from uncultured bacterium, assembly GCA_949747725.1. Lineage (GTDB taxonomy): Bacteria > Bacillota > Clostridia > Christensenellales > Pumilibacteraceae > Anaerocaecibacter. Next base: position 1,041 of record CATKFJ010000015.1, on the reverse strand, counting down.
AGCATTTCGGCGTTCTTGTCGTAAAGATACAAAAATCCGTCGCGGCGCGTGATACCGAAACGCTCGCAACCGCGAATATACGAATAATATGTGCGCGTGACCACCGGCGTTACCTTTTCGCGTCCGAACATGAACGCAATACGCTTTATAAGCCATTCTTCGTTGAGCGGCGCTTCGTATTCGAGTATGGAAAGTAAAGTCGCGGTAAAATTGTTTCTGTTCTGCTTGGCGATCTTTCGCTCGTCCGCCATGATATATTCGGGAAATTCGAAATGCTTTACTTCGGCTTTGACCGAAAACCGCGCGTCGATATCCGTAGCAGCGCAGTCGTTTGCACCGTTACCTATCGGACTGACGGGAACGTTGTCGAACGCCGCCATAGTAGCCGTAAACAGCCGTTGCTGTTCTTCCGCTTTGTTTCTGAACCAATCGGTCGACCAAATACGATAGAACCGCCACCCCATTCTCTCGAGCACTTCCTGACGCAATCTGTCGCGGTCGCGCGCGCTCTTTGACGAATGATAGCTTGCGCCGTCGCACTCTATGGCAAGCACGTAATCGGACGTATCGGGACGCTTGACGGCAAGATCGATCCTGAACGACGAACAGCCGACCTGCGTATCGACGGCAAACCCTTTACTTCGCAAGTACTCGCACACTTCGCTCTCGAACTCCGAATCGTAATCGTCGTACTCGTTTACTTCGAGCTTACGCGCTAACGCAACTTCGCCGTGTTCGGCATAATCCAAATATTCGCGCAACAGCCGCGCACCCTCGGATTTGGCGCGTGAGATATCTATATCCGTCGCCGAGATCGAAGATACGAGTTTAACGTTATATTTGGCGCGCGTTATCGCGACGTTCAACCTTCGTTCGCCGCCCATGCGGTTGACGGGTCCGAAGTTGAGCAACAGTTTGCCGGTAGCGTCGGGCGCGTAAGCTACGCTGAATATTATAGTGTCGCGCTCGTCGCCCTGTACCGTTTCGAGATTTTTAACAAAGAACGGCTCTTCTCTGTCCGATCTGAAGAACTGTTCTTTG
>CATKFJ010000014.1 GCA_949747725.1 uncultured bacterium | reverse complement strand
TGAACCCATCATTACGATAACGTCTTCGGCTTTCTTGTCGCCGTAGTATTGGAACAGCTTGTATTCTCTGCCCGTAAGCGCCTTAACTTCGTCCATCATCGCCTGAACTATATCGGGCGTAGCGTCGTAATACTTGTTTGCGGCTTCGCGGCTTTGGAAATATATATCCGCGTTCTGCGCAGTGCCTTTCTGGTGCGGATGTTCGGGATTGAGCGCGCGAGATTTGAATTCGCGGATCGCATCCATACAGCCTGTTTTTTCGGCGATCTTTTTCATCTCGTCGTACTCGATGCCGTCGATCTTGTCTATCTCGTGGCTTGTACGGAAACCGTCGAAGAAATGCAGGAAGGGAACTTTCGATTTGAGCGTCGAAAGGTGAGCTACAAGCGCAAGATCCATGGCTTCCTGAACGGAGTTGGACGCGAGCATCGCAAATCCAGTCTGGCGGCAAGCCATAACGTCCGAATGATCGCCGAATATGTTAAGCGCGTGTGCGGCAAGCGCGCGTGCGCTTACATGGAAAACCGTCGGCAACAGCTCGCCCGAGATCTTATACATGTTGGGGATCATGAGAAGCAAGCCTTGGCTTGCCGTGTAAGTAGTGGTGAGCGCGCCTGCGCAGAGCGAACCGTGAACGGCGCCGGCCGCGCCGCCTTCGGATTGCATTTCGGCAATGCGAAGCTCTTGCCCGAACATGTTTTTGCGTCCGGCAGTAGCCCATTCGTCTGCGTACTCGGCCATAGGCGAGGACGGCGTAATGGGGTAGATAGCCGCGACCTCCGAGAAGGCATATGCCACATGCGATGCAGCGGTATTGCCGTCGATTGTCATCTTTACCATTTATATAACCTCCAGAGTAAATTATTAACTGTTAGACTGTTCGGTTGCGCGCAAAAAAACCGATTGCATACGCAACCGCATATATTATAATTCAAAACGAAAATAAAGTCAAGACCCTATCTTTAATTTATATATATTTGTGCATACAAATTCCGTCGTTTTGCGTTGATAAATAATGCGGTAAACGATTGACACCGAACCTTAACGGTGTTACACTATCTGTCGGAGATTCCGAAAGATATGAACGACGATATGTCCGATAATAATACAGCCGACAATATGATTGTTTCGGTGATAAAAAGGGTGTTGCCCGACTGCTCGGAAACCGAGTGTGCGGACATATTGACTCATATATCCGAACAGTTGAAAGGCTTTAACGTAATAAGCTCCGTCGATACGCGCGGAGTACAGCCTTTATTCGATGTGCGAGAAGAAGCGGAGAGGTGCGGCAAATGAACGTTTCGGGATTGTCGTTATCTGTTTTATCCGCCGCGATTTCCCGTGGCGATTGTTCGTCAGAAGAGGCTGTAACAAGTTGTTTGGGACGCATCGACGGGATGAAAGAACTGAATAACTTTATAACCGTTACGGCGGACGACGCAGTGGAAGCCGCTAAAAGAGCGGACGAAATGCGCGCCGCGGACGGCGAAGTAAGTCCGTTGTGCGGCGTGCCTATAGCCGTTAAAGATAATATTTGCATGCTCGGCGTTAAAACTACTTGCGCGTCTGAAAGTCTTAAGGATTATGTGCCGAGTTTCGACGCTGATATAATCGCGCGACTTAAACGCGCCGGCGCGGTAATAGTGGGCAAGACCAATATGGACGAGCTTGCCATGGGCAGTACCAACGAAACATCTTATTTCGGTTGCGTAAAAAACGTGCTGGACGATCGCCGCGTGCCGGGCGGCAGTAGCGGCGGTTCGGCAAACTGCGTAGCGGCAGGGCAGGGTTTTGCCGCGCTCGGCACGGACACGGGCGGCTCTATACGTCAGCCTGCGGCGTACTGCGGCGTAGTAGGACTTAAACCGACATTCGGTAGTCTATCGAACGTAGGGCTTATAGGGCTTGCGCCGTCGCTCGACCAAATCGGCACGTTTACGCGCAGCTGTGCCGACGCTTGGATGATGTTTTGCGCGCTTAAAGCGGATAACGATCGCTGTGCGTTTAACGTAGACGACGGGTATTTGTCGGGTAAGACCATAGGCGTGCCGATCGGGGTTGCCGACGTTGTCGGTCTGAACGCAGACGTAAAACAAGCGTTCCGCAATACCGTAGAAAAGCTCGAAAAACTCGGCGCAACGGTCACGGAAGTCGGATTGCCCGATTTCGGAACGGCGCTTGCCGTATATCATGTAATATCGTCCGCAGAGGCGGCGGCGTCGCTTTTGAGCGGCAGACTGCCTGTCGGGATAGGAAATGCGAGTTCGTTCGGCGCGGAAGTGCGGCGCAGGATCGTTTCGGGCGCGTGCGTGTTAAACGGCGATAACTATGAAAAGCTTTATATTCAAGCGGCAAAGGTGCGCAACGTCATAAAGAGAATGTACATAGACGCGTTAAGCGCGTGCGACGTTATAGTAACGCCGTCGGCGCTTTCGACGGCTACAAAGCTCGGCGCGATAACAGATCCGCAAAAAACGCATGCGAGCGATATGTTTGCCGCTGCCGTCAGCCTTGCCGGACTTCCTGCGGTAAGCGTGCCGTGCGGTTTTAGCAACGGTTTGCCTATCGGTATTCAGATAATAGGCAAATACGACAGCGAACTCGAAATACTGTCTGTAGGACAAAAAATCATGGAATAAAAAAGAGATAAGAGATCGAATGAAAATCTTATCTCTTTTTTATTGTTGCGCGTTATTTTCTGTGCGCGATTCTGTATGATCGCGGCGACATTTTGTACAGCTTTGCGAACTGACGGTTAAAACATGAGGAAGTGGGGAAACCCGTGTCGCACGCAATATCGAGCACCGATTTTTGCGTCGTTATAAGCATGACTGCGGCACTTTTTATGCGCGTATGTTGTAAGTAGTCCTGCGGTGACATATTTGAAAATGCGTAAAAATACCTGCGCAACGTCGCTTCGGATATGAAACACATATCGGCAAGCTGTTTTACTGTTATATTTTCGGCGTAATGACCGCTTATGTACGATAGCGCCGGCGCAATGCGTTCCACTGTATGCGGATCGTTTGGTACTCTGGAAGTGGGAGTCATCAGCCTCGAATGGCGAAGAAGAAGGGCGGTTATGAGCGTTGTCAGCGCTTCGTACGAGTTTTCGCGGATCGACGCGCTCTCCTCGAATATTTCGTCTATAAGACAATGTATTTGCGGATATTCGTGTTTGCTCATCAATGCCGGAAATTCGTATTTTTGCCACTCCATACCTTTTATTGCTTTTATCTGTTTTCCGCCGATCTCGGGCAACAGTTTTTTTAAGTCTATCGAAATGAAGTTCCACACGCATTTATCATACGGATTGCTTTGCGCGGAATGCCATACGCCGCCGTAGATCACCGAACAGCACGGAGCTTGTATGCGATGGATACTGCCGTTTATATTGAACGTGCCCGAACCGGATATGCAACGCCCGAACTCGAGATGATCGTGAACATGTACCCAATCGGTGACCGTATCGGGTATGTGGGTCCATAAATAACCGATCGGCGATATCGGACCGTCTGAAAAGTCGATCGTGCCGTAATAGCGATGTAAAGCGGCGGCATTTGATTGATTTTGCAATGTATCTGCTTGATTTTGCGTGGAATTTGGCATATTTTTATGTTATCATAAAACCAACCTAATGTCAATACATAATTGGAGAATGTATGAGCGAACTTGAAAAACTGCGACAGCAAGCGGAACGGTGGGCGAGGCTTCGGCACGAACAGGACGGAAGAGCATTGCCCGAAATATCCGAGTTTGACGAACGCGCGCTGAAAAAACTTATTTATGAGCTTCAGATGTCCGAAACGTCGAATAGCGACGAGCCTAACGATCTTAAAAGCATAAAGGCGCTTTGCGACATGCCCGAGCCGCTCGGTATGCCAAACGATATAGAAAAGAGAATTTACGGAGCCATAGCGGCGCGTTTTGCCGGATGCACGCTCGGGGTGCCTGTAGAGGGATATCAAATAGCGGACATGGAGCGAATAGCCGCAGGCGACGGCACGCCGTTTCCGCCCACCGAATATTGGCATTCCGCCGTGAATCCCGACGGAGTTCAGTACGGCGTGGATAAGCGCAGTAATTATACTCTTTCGCATATCGAGTACGTGCCTGTAGACGACGATATTACGTACCTTGTACTCAATATGGAAATGCTTAAAAAATACGGTTCGAAGTATTCCGTATACGATATGAGCGAAATTTGGCTCGATATACTTCCGTACGCATGTACCGCCGAGGACGAGGCTATAAAGCTTATGCGCAACGGCGTTCCTGCCGATCATGCCGCCGATCATAACCCGTTCGTCGAATGGATAGGCGCCGCGATACGTGCCGACGCATTCGGATACGTATGTGCCGGCGATCCCGCGGCGGCGGCAGAGCTTGCTTATAACGACGCGTATTTAACGCACCGTCGAAACGGAATATACGGAGAGATGTATACGGCGGCTCTGATATCCGCGGCGTTTTGCGTTCCGCCGATAGAGGCGGTGAATATCGCAAAGCGATGCATACCGAGAAACTGTCGGCTGCGAAAAGATATAGATTGGGCGCTGTCGCAAAAGGATAAAGTGACCGATCATAATACGGCGCGCAGACTGATAGACGATAGATTCGGACGGATGGACACGGTACATATCGAAAACAACGTTTGTGCGGTCATATTCGCGCTGATGCTCGGCAAAAACGACTGTACGCAAGCGATCGCGAATTCGGTGGCAATGGGACTCGATAACGATTGTAACGCCGCGACCGTGGGAAGCGTTACGGGCGCTTATCTCGGTATAGACGGCGTTGAAGAAAAGTGGTATAAACCGTTTAACGACGAAGTTCGAACGTATCTGACAGGATACGAAAAAGTGACCGTTTCGGGTATGGTAAAAGACTTTACCGAAATGTATTTAAAAAATAAGGAGAATAAGCTGTGAATAAAAAATCGATCTTGGCGGCTCTTGCCGCCGTCGTAGCAGGTATAAGCGCCGTCGCATGTTCGCCGACTGCGGATAACGGATCCGTCGGTACGGCGCGCGACCTTTCTCCGTACAATGCGTCGCAAGCGCTTACGATCTCGCGCGATCTGCTTGAGGAAAAGATCCAAGGCGGTTGGCTCGGGGCGTTATGGGGCAACTTTACGGGACTTCCTACCGAGTTTAAATTTATCGAGAACGTGGGACCCGACAGCGCTCTCGATTGGAAAGTAAGCAATTGTTACGTGACCGACGACGATACGAGTTTCGAGTACGTGTTTTTGCACATGATGGAAGTTTACGGCGTAGATACCATTACCTATGTGGATATGCCCGACGAATGGATCTATCATTTTCAGGATTATTTATGGGTCGGCAATCTTTCCGCGCTCGAGCTTATGAAAAAAGGCGTTAAACCGCCCGAAACCGGAAAGAAAGGGATCAACCCCGATGCGGAAGCCATAGACGCGCAGATAGAATGCGAGATATTCGGCATGATAACCCCTGGTATGCTCGAAAACTGTTACGGCAGAACCAAATGGTGGATGGCTGCGGTAGGCGACGGCGTCGTGCTCGAAAATTCGGCGTTTTACGCTATGCTGTGTGCGGACGCGTTCTTTTCCGACGATATCTACGAGTCTCTCCGACGCGTGCGCTCTTACTTTGACGACGGCACCGAGACCGCGCAGATGTACGATTTCGTAAAGCTGTTGCACGACGCCGACCCGGAGGATTGGCATTCGGCGCGGTCGGCTGTACATGCAAGGTATTATAACGGCTATGTGCTGGATTGCAGGATAAACTTCGCGGCGACTCTGCTTGCTCTTTTCTACGGGAACAACGAATATAAGAAAACGGTCGAGATTGGCGTTTTGGCAGGGTA
>CATKFJ010000013.1 GCA_949747725.1 uncultured bacterium | reverse complement strand
CGGTCTTGGCGGAGCTAACGAAAAAACCCAAAAGGAAGTTGCCGACCTTTTGGGGATATCTCAATCGTACATCTCACGCCTTGAAAAAAAGATAATCTACAGACTTAAAAAGGATATAACAAAGGCATTGCAGGCATAGCTTCACATGACTTTGTTATGGATAGCGGCGATCGCGGTTTTTTCCAAACGGCTTACTTGAGCTTGCGATATGCCGATCTCTTTGGAAACTTCCATTTGTGTTTTTCCGTCGTAGAATCGCATCATCAAAATTTTGCGTTCGCGTTCGCCGAGTTTGGAAACCGCTTCGTCTACGTCTATTTTGCTGAGGCGGTTATCGTCGGTACCGCTCGATATCTGATCCATTACCAGCACCGTATCGTCGCCGTCATGATATACGGGGTCGTACAGCGAAACGGGATCGGAAATGCCGTCAAGCGCATAAACTACATCCGAAACGGGTAGATTAAGCGCGGCGGCTATATCCTCCAAAGACGCGGTGTCGCCCGTTTCGTATTCTATCTGTTGACGAGCCTGTAGCGCATGATAGGCGGTGTCGCGCACCGACCGCGATACTCTCAGCGGAGAGCAGTCGCGCAAAAATCTGCGAATTTCGCCGATTATCATCGGCACGGCGTATGTCGAAAAACGCAGGTTGTACGCGACGTTAAAGTTTTCCATAGCCTTTATCAGACCGATACAACCGACCTGAAAGATATCGTCTGCGCTTTGTTTTTTTGCGGCAAAACGTTGAGTTACCGACAGCACAAGTCTTAGATTTGCCATTATAAAAAGCTCACGGGCATTTTCGTCGCCGTTTTGTGCTTTTACTATAAGCTCCATCATTTCTTCGTGTTTAAGTTTCGGCAGAGTGGAAGTATCGAGTCCGCAAATGTCGACGCGTGATTTCATTGGTTACCTCTTTTGCGTATTTATCGGAACGGGTCTGTTTGTGCCGTGCCGATACAGTAAGTTTGGCTTTAACGCGTCCTACGTATGCGTCGGTTTTGATTTTATGCGCGCAAACGCAGAGTTTTTTTGTCGATATTGCTTGATCGGTACAAAATTTTATGTCAACTTTTTAATTCGTCGCATATATAAGTGCTATGGATAGCGAAATGTCATATTGCGAATTGAAACGCCGCGAGGTAATAAACGGCAGTGACGGTCGGCGCATGGGACACATAGTCGATCTCGTGTTTTCCGTTTGTGACGGACAAATAAAAGGGATAATTTTGCCGTACGGTAAACGCGGTGTGTTCGGCAAGTCGCAGGATCTGTTTGTGCCGTGGCAATGCGTGCAAAAAATAGGCGAGGACGTTATTCTTGTAGAGATACGCGACCTGCCGTCAGGACCCCCGACGTGCGTGCCGTCGCCACGCGGCGATCGCACTCCCGACAGACCGCCGCCTCCGCCGCCTCCGCCGCGCGGCAAGGGCGGAAATAAATCTTGCGACGGCAAGTGCGAAAAATGCATGTTGTTCGACTGTACGCACCGTTGGGAAGCTGTGCAGCCTAACTGAACCGAACGTGAGGGAGGGCAAAGGTCTGAAAAATATAATTGACTGCGCCGCTCAAACGTGATATAATAAGATATCGCAGATGCGGAAAGAGCGTTCGATATTATTAACGGAAAAATAATCGAAAGATCTGTCTGTGATTGTGAAATCATACATATTACTTTGAGGAAAAACGTATTATGAAATGTATCTATTGCGGCAATGCGGAAAGCAAGGTAGTCGATTCGCGTTCGACGGATGAGGGTAACAGTATACGCCGCCGTCGCGAATGCTTGCAGTGCGGAAAGAGATTTACCACTTACGAGGTGATCGAATCCACGCCCGTGCTTGTGGTCAAGCAGGACGGAACGCGTCAGCAATTCGACCCGATAAAGGTCAAAAGCGGCGTAATAAAAGCGTGCGAAAAGCGCCCCGTTGCGATGCGCGATATCGATGTGCTCGTAGCGTCGGTCGAAAAGCAGGTGTATAATTCGCTCGAACAGGAGATACCGAGCAAGCGCATAGGCGAAATGGAAATGGAACGGCTGAAAGAGTTAGACCAGATAGCGTATGTGCGTTTCGCGTCAGTATATCGCGATTTCCGCGACGTTACGTCGTTCATAGAATTTATCAACGCGTTTAAGTAACGGTAACGGAGCATAAAAGAGGCGGAATGACACTTTTCGATTTGGCGACGCACGATAGCGGCACGGTACATAAAATCACGGCGGATGATCCCGATACACACAGACGGCTTGTCGATATGGGACTTATCGGCGCCGACGTTCGCGTCAGAGCGAAACGCAGGCGGTCGATACTCGTAGATTTTTCGGACTCGTTTGCGGCTGTGCTCGAGGCGGATACCGCCGATCGGATCGAGGTGATAAATGTCCGTCATGAAAATAGCGCTTTGCGGAAATCCGAACGTAGGTAAGACGACGCTTTTCAATCGTATAACGCATTCGAGCGCGCCCGTCGGTAATTGGCACGGCGTGACTGTAGACGTCAAAACGAAAAAAGTCGATAACGACGCATATATATCGGATCTTCCGGGAGCGTATTCGTTGACCGCGCGGTCCGCAGAAGAAAAGATAACGCGCGATCAAATACTTTACGGAAATTACGACGTGCTTGTATATGTTGCCGAGGTCAATAATCTTCGGCGCAATCTGTATATGTTTACTCAGCTTTTGGAAGCGGACAAGCGCTGCGTGCTGGTAGTGAACATGATGGACGAGGCGCGCGTAAAGCCGAATTTGAGTTTGCTGTCAGAGCGGTTGGGAGTGCCCGTCATCGGCGCGTCTGTAACACAGAAAAATCCCAAAACGGAAATTATCAAAGCGGCGAGGGAAGCGCTATGTCGCGCTGTCCCCACGCCCGAATATCTTAACGATGTAAAGATAAACGGGCTTATAAGCAAAATATCCGATCGCGCGGACGCTTGCG
>CATKFJ010000012.1 GCA_949747725.1 uncultured bacterium | reverse complement strand
TTTTTCGAGTCGGGTTTTAAAGCAGTCCGCCGTAAGCATTTTATTTACGGACAGGAATGCGCCGTAATCACGAAGGAAATCTATATAATTGAGCTTGCAAAGCCAATCCGCGTTATTGACGATGACCGCGGCATTTTCGCCCTCGAAACTGACGAAACGCTCGAGCTGCGGACGGATCTTCGCCACGTATTCCGCTATTGTTTCTTTAGTCATCATCTTGCGCATATCGTTACGGTTGGACGGATCGCCTATCATTGCCGTACCGCCGCCGACGAGTATTATCGGTTTATGACCCGATTTCTGCATAATAGACGCCATCATGAGCGGAATAAAGTGTCCGATATGAAGGCTGTCCGCCGTCGGATCGAAACCGCAATAAAACGTAACGGAGCGTGAACCCAACATAGCGTACAAATCGTCCTTGTACACCGTCTGTTTAATAAAACCGCGTCGGTCTAATATATCGTAAACGTTTTCTTTCATGGTCTGATCTCCTTATTTCCTATCTTCTGCTCGATCCGAAAACCGAGTAAGGCAATTTTTTAACAATATGATATGTAAGTAATCCCGTAACGGCGCCGGCGATCGCTCCGGCGACGACGAGCAACGGCAACAGCGTCATAAGTCCCACGCCCGTGATCAAGCTTGCAACAAGCAATTGCACGAGATTGAACACTACTGCGCCTATTATGCTTATCATCGTGACAGATAATTTATCGAACACGACCGCAAACAGCAAGACTTCTATCGTCAGCGCAATAAAGCCGCTCGGAACGGAGTACATCAGTCCCGATACTCCGCCCGTTATAAAAGCTCCGAGCAAGCACTTGACAGCCGTAACTATATATGCGTCGCCCACACCGAGTACAATGAGCGCTATGAGCGGAGCAATATTGCCAAGTCCCATTTTTGCTCCGGGTGCGACCGAAATAAGCGGCGGTATCCTGCTTTCTATAAACGTCGCAACAAGCGCAACAGCTACGGTAAGCGACAAAACGGTCAGTCTGCGAGTATCGATAATCCCGTTACTTTTCATGCAGTCACCGCCCTATCTCCCACTGTAAAGAATCGTCATCACCTGTGACGGAAATCACGACGCCGTTAGGCAAACAAACTATCCGCTGCCAAGTCCCCGAAATCTTACCGATATTTTCGCAAGTCTTATCGGCACAGTCAGCATCGGTAACCCACACTTGTCCGCCGTGAATATGCACCGTAAGATGTTTGAGTTCTATATCGGTTTCGCTGTCGAGCGACAGTCGTATATCTTTTTCGCCGCGCACGGATATGATCACGTCAGCCGACGGCAAGCGGTAGACGAATAACGCACACGCTATTACGGCAATAACCATAATGACCGAAACGATCGCATCGGGCACGGTAAACGCTTTGGAGCTTTTAACTCTTTTTATTCTTTCAAAGTTCATAGTAATCGTACCGACGGTAACCGTCGTATATGTCCGGTCTGTACAGCGATACTTCACCTATAATTGTATACTTTTTTTCGGTAAATATCAACCCTTTATAACCGACTTTTTTTAAAAGCTCGCCGCCCTTATCGATACCGAGCGCGCACATCGCGGTAGACAAAGCGTCGCTTAGCGCACTGCTATTGCCTATGACCGTTGCGGATATAACCCAATCGTCTGAATTTTTCCAATTGTTCCCATCATACTCGACGCCGAGCGGAACGCCGTTCGCTCGCATAATATGCGGAACGTATATTTTGCCGTCGGAAGTTTCTACGGTCCTGTACCGCATATAGTCGCCGCTCGTAACAGCCGAAACATCACCGCCGAGCGACAACGCGACAACATAACCGCGCGACAACGACGGTCCGTTTCGCGGACGCGGGGATAAAACTCCTACGCCCCAGTCGGAAGATACTCCCGAGTCAATATAACTGCCGTAAAAATACGCGTTGCCCGAAATATCTATGAGCGCGGACGAAACGTCGTATTCGTTCAATATATCCACGCATTCATCCACGGCATAACCTTTGGCTATGCCGCCGAAATCGAGTTCGGTATTCCCGTTTGTTTTGGTAAGATAATACCTGCCGTCGACGCACTCGGCTGTTACCGTATTCGGATCGCAATATGCCGTCGTTTCGTTCACTCGCTCAGGCGACGGAAGATCAGCCGCGTCGGATTCGCCGTTTAAGCATGCAAGCGACGCGCTGTCGACGCGCCACAATCGCGACAGCGGCAGTGCCGCGCAATTAAACGCTCCGTCCGTCAGTTCATAATACTCGCACGAAAGCTTGAATAAATTAAAAGCATGCTCGCCCACTTCGATACGCTCGTTTTGCGCGGCGTTGTTAAACCTCGACAGCGCACTGTCCGCTTTTGACAAAGAAATTTCGTTATCTATTTCCGATATAGCGTCTTTCATTCTTTTATAAACATAATCGGCTCGTCCGCCGGAAATTTTTGCCGAAAACAGAATATCGTCCGAAAAAACGGCTATCGGCTCGAACACGGTATATCCTGCCGCCGCGCAACCGCAAACGCATACGCACAACATATATAATGCGATCACTATAGATAATATCGCGCCCGACTTTTTCACACGCTTATTTTAACATATTCGAAAACCGTTTGCAATTAAATGATAGTATCATAAAGTTGCTTTTGATTATCTTTTATGATATAATAACGTTACACGACTAACAAAAGCAGAGCTTTTGTATTGCTATTTCAATAATTATCCGCTAAATGCGGATAATAGACATTTATTGAAATACGGCACAAATTGCCATTGCAAGCAAATATTACTTATTCTGTAAAATAATATGATACTCAATGAGAAATTCATAAAACTTCATACGGGGCTGAACGTCAAGATCGTAAACGAATGCGTATCCACGTTTGACGAAATCGGAAAATACGACGCTATAATCGCGCTCGGACAGCGCTCGGGCGTCGGACGCGGCGATCA
>CATKFJ010000011.1 GCA_949747725.1 uncultured bacterium | reverse complement strand
CGAGCGTCACGAATGGCGGCGTATCGATAACCAGCTGCGCGGTCGTGCGGGACGTCAGGGCGATATGGGTTCGTCCATATTCTACCTGTCTGCGGACGACGACGTTTTGCGGCTGTGGGGCGACAGGCTCAAAAAAGTCATGTCGATGTTCAATGTGGACGAGGACACGCCGCTCACGGCTAAAATGCTTTCCAAGCAGATAGAGAACGCGCAGCGCAATATAGAGGGCAGAAACTTCTCCGTGCGTAAATCCGTTCTCGAATACGACAACGTCATGAACAAGCAGCGCGAAATAATCTACGCCGAGCGCGGCAAAGTGCTTAAGGGCATGCCCATGCACGACGAGATCATGAAAATAATTCGCGACCGCAGCGATGCGATAGTCGACGAATATACCGATCCCAGGGTCGATTACGACGAGTGGGATGCCGTGGAGCTTAATAAAGAGGTGGAGCGCAAGTTGCTCCCCGGAGTGAATGAGTTTTTCGACGAGGATAAGCTTAAAAACTATGCGCTCGAAGAGCTTAAAGATATGCTTTATCAAGCGGTTAACGAAACGTATCAATCAAAGATCGACGATGCGGCGGCGCATAACGTCAATTTCGAGGAGATAGAGCGTTATGTAATGTTGCGCGTCGTCGACCAGAAATGGATGGATCATATCGATAATATGGACGCGCTAAGAAGCGGTATCGGCTTAAAAGCGTACGGTCAGCAAGATCCCGTAATTGCGTATCAGAAAGAAGGTTTCGATATGTTCGACGAGATGATAAACAATATTCACGACGACGTTGTGGTCATGCTCATGCACGCTAACGTCGAATATCCGCCCGAACCGCCCAAACAGGAAACCGAATTGATAGAAAATCACGGCGACGGCGAGCGTCAGGTAAGAGAACCGGACGTAACCCCCAAGTCCAAGCAGATAGGCAGAAACGACCCGTGTCCGTGCGGCAGCGGAAAGAAATATAAAAATTGCTGCGGCAAGAGCGAGGAGTGATATATATATCCCTCGACAAGCTCCGGATGACATTCTGTGTAGGCTTGTCCTTTCGATCGAAGCGCGACAGCGCGGAGCGGAGAAATCTCAATATAATTCGGGATTCGGAATTAGAGTTCGAAAAATTCGGAAAACCGTATTCGCAGTTTATCGTTAAAATTTATGGATATAGAAGAGAGCAAAAACAGAATAAAGGAAGCGCAAGGAATGATCTCCGACGCGTATGCCGCCATGCAGCCCGACACGCTTAAGTCGCGGCGCGCGGTGCTTGCCGAAAAGCAAAACGATCCGAGCCTGTATTCCGATCCCAAAGCCGCTCAGGCAGTGAACAGCGAGGCTAAATTTATCGACGATACGCTTGCGCGGTTCGATAAGCTGTTCCGCACGGTCGACGATCTCAACTCGATGGCGGAGCTGTTGTCCGCAGAGGCGGATACCGAGCTTACCGAAGAGCTGTTCGCCGAGGGAGACAAACTGACGGAGCAAGCCGAAAAAACGCAGATATCGGCGTTGTTGCGCGGCGAATACGACAAGTCGAACGCCATACTTTCGTTGCACGCCGGCGCCGGCGGTACGGAGGCGCAGGACTGGGTGTCCATGCTTTTCCGTATGTATAAAATGTATTGCGAAAAATCGGGCTATGCCGTGGAAGTTTTGGATAGGCTGGACGGCGACGAGGCCGGAATAAAAAGCATAACGTTCATTGCGCGCGGCGTGAACGCTTACGGCTATCTTAAAGCCGAAAAAGGCGTGCACAGGCTTGTGCGCATTTCGCCGTTCGACGCAAATGCGCGGCGGCATACTTCGTTTGCGAGCCTCGAAGTAATGCCCGAAATAAACGACGAGGTTACGGTCACTATCAATCCCGACGAGATACGCGTAGATACCTACCGCAGCAGCGGCGCAGGCGGTCAGCACATAAACAAGACCGATTCGGCGATTCGAATAACGCACTTTCCGACGGGTATTGTGGTAACATGTCAGAACGAACGCAGTCAGACTCAGAACCGCGAAATGGCAATGACAATGCTCAAGAGCAAGCTTGTGGAACTGAAAGAACGCGAGGCGGCGGAAAAGGCTGCGAGCATAAAGGGCGATCTTAAAAAAATAGAGTGGGGCAGTCAGATACGTTCGTATGTGTTTCAGCCGTACACTCTTGTAAAGGATCACCGTACGGGCTACGAGGATTCGGATATCCAATCCGTAATGGACGGCGATCTCGAAGGGTTTATTATCGATTATTTGAAGAAGTCCAATTAGTTTATTGTATTGTTGCGTCGATCACTGATTATGAAAGAAAATCCGTTGATATTGGGAATAGAAACGTCATGCGACGAAACGAGCGCGGCAGTCCTTCGCGGCGACGCGCTGCTGTCTAACGTTATTTCTTCGCAGATAGAGATACACCGTCGGTTCGGCGGAGTGGTGCCCGAAATAGCGTCGCGCAATCACTTGACGGCGATATTGCCCGTGATCGAAGAGGCGCTCCGAAATGCCGGCGTAAAAAAGACCGATCTCGACGCGGTGGGCGTTACATACGGCGCCGGACTTGTCGGCGCATTGCTTGTGGGCGTGTCGGCAGCCAAAGCGCTTTGTTACGGGCTTAATATTCCGCTGTATGCCGTAAATCATATCGAAGCGCATATTGCGGCAAACTATTTATCGTGCAAGGAGCTGAAACCGCCGTTTCTTGCGGTCGTGGCAAGCGGCGGACACACGGGCGTTGCGCGCGTCGACGGTCTTAACGATTACAAAATGCTTTATTCGACTACTGACGACGCGATAGGCGAGGCGTTCGACAAAGTGGCGCGCGCGGTCGGATTGCCGTACCCCGGCGGACCGGAAATAGATAAACGCGCTCGAGTCGGTAATGCCGATATCGTGTTTATAGAGCGCAAACGCAAAGCGTCGGGCGAACTGAGT
>CATKFJ010000010.1 GCA_949747725.1 uncultured bacterium | reverse complement strand
AAGCGTCACGCGGAAGTTGTCTATATCCATGTAGCTTGTTCCGTCGTGCGCGAGAGTATTCACGCATATAACGCGCAAATTATCCGTCGGCAATGTAAACCGCGCGTGCTTACTTTCGCCGTTGCCAAGCTCCAATCTCTTTTCCGTCGTGTCGTTTCCGTCGATGCAAGTAAACACGTAGTTGTTATTCCCCGTTGCATTGTGCACCGAATAATCGAAGTCCACCGTGACATACTTGCCCGACGGCATTTCCACGCCGTACCAATTCGAACTTTCGCGCAAGCTGTTTCGTATTTGATAGATGTACGACGGGTTAGTTTTTCCCTCGCCCATAAAGCGAAGCGCCCGTCCGCCTTCCTTTTCCACTATCTCATAAGCGCCGTTCGAATTAACGTACAACGCGCCGTCTTGTATCGTAGTCACGTCGTAATCGGTGTAGAACAGAACGTTGGTATTTACGGTAAATGTATACTTGTCGCTGTTGGAAAGAGTCACCGTAAACTCGGTCGTTCCGTATATCTTGTCGAGGATTTTACTGTTTACCTTGAATTTTCCGTTCTCGTAAGAATACGCCTCGGGATCCACTGCCACCGGCGTTACATCGTTTCTGCCCTTGAACGCAAGCGAGCTTACGGTTACATTATCGAAATCTGCGTCAAAAACAAGCTCTCGCGGCATACCGTATGAATATTCGCGCACCGTATCCGCCGTAAACGACGTTTTAACCGTATTTATAACGATAAGAACGGCGCTTGCCGAGCCGGTCGCCGTCACTGCCGTCACGTCGTATTTTCCTACACCGATATCGGCTATCCTGTCGGGCGTTATCGTAAGCGCACCGTCCGCGTAAGCGAATTCGTCGCCGCGAGCATACTCCACGCCTATTTTAACATACATCGGCACTAAGAACGAAGCAAGCTTCATGTCGAGCACGCCGCCTATCGCAAGATCGTATACATATTTTTCGTAAGCAAAGCGCGGCGCCGTCGCACTATCCGTTATGCCGACCGCCGTGCGCGCGCTACCCTTATCCGTCGTAATTTCAAGCACGACATCGCCGATATCCGCGCCCATAATCCAAATCGCGTCTATGACAAGCTTACCGTCCGCAAAAACATATCCGTCGACGGCTATTTCTATACCGTTAAAGCTAACGGACGTTATTTCGCCGCCGTTAACATCCACATCGACGGTAAGATCGCCGCCTACCGTCAGATCATACGAATATTGTCCGTTTATTATGGGATCCGTCGACTCGGCAGGGGGTCCGTCGGGCGTTTGTTTTATCGTCCAATCGGCATAAAGCGTGATGTCCGCAGTCGGCGTATACGGAGAAACTACCGCAACGCCGATCGCGTCCGAATTTTCGTACCACCCCGAAAATTCGTGACCTTCGCGCTCAGGCGTCGGCAGAACAACGGGCTCGCCTTCATATGTAACAGGCGCGCATTCCGAGCCGCCGCGGCTGTCAAACGACACCGTAAAAGGAACGGTCGGATCGGGCGTCGAAACAGACGAGCATGCAGCGAACATAAACGCACACAGCATTATACATAACACAGTCGCTATGCGCGTAAAAGTTTTTCTCAAAATAACCTCCGATAGAAACACTTTTTTACAATTATACCACCCCCGATAAAGTAAATCAATACTATAATTATTGCATTTGTAAGAGCGTTATGTTATAGTAGTACTTGAAATACTCTTACAATGGAGACGCATATGGCAGCAAAGATCGAACCGATAATTTTGGAAGAACGCGACAAAAAAATATCGTCGCTTATTCTCGACTTAAGCGACAAGCACAGCGCCGAACATATCGCGGCGATCGGAAAAGCGCTGTCGTCGCCTGTACGCTTGGAAATAATAAAACAGCTTCAAATTAAAAAATGCAACTATTCGGAGCTTGCTCGCATGTTCGATCTGCCGATAGGCACGATCGCTTTTCACATCAAAGTTTTGGAACAAGCCGGATTGATAAGCGTAGGCAACATGCCCGAACGCAAAGGGCATATACGTTGGTGCTCGTATGCTTACCCGTATATAATGATGATCCTTCGCAGCGAGCAAAAAGCAACGGACGAAAAAATGCGCGAATACAATATCGGCATCGGCGACTACATTATTTTCGAGCCGATAAGCGAATGGGGCTTGGGCGCGGCGGAAGGACAGATAACGGGCTATTCCGACCACGGATTTATTTACGGCGACGAAAGAAAGCGCGCGCAGATTTTATGGTGCGACGGCGGAAAAGTCGTTTATCCCGTGCCGCCGTCGCTGTTCGACGGAGAAGGCATTAAAGAAGTGCGGATATCGCTCGAAATCTCGTCCAACACCATGGGATACAGCAATCATTATCCGTCCGATATAACCTATTCCATAGACGGCACAGAGCTTTGCACGGACATATCACTCGGCGACTACGGTGACAGATACGGTCTGTACACTCCCAAAACTTGGTACGGCGAAAGCACGAAATACGGGGTGCTGAAAGTTATTTCCGTCAAGCGCGACGGAGTTTACGTCAACCAAAAACTCGTGAATAAAAAACTCAACGTATCGTTATTTTCCGAACGCTCAAAAAACAACACCTTGTTTTTCGGCATAGAAAACAAGCCCGACAGTCCACATCCCGGCGGTTTTAACATTTTCGGCGAACAGTTCGGCGATTACAGACAAGCAATCAAAATAAACGTGTTCTGCGACGCTGAAAATCAATCCGAATAAAACTCTCATCGTAAATGCCCGACCTTACCTAATATCCGAATTTTTCGTTGCTTCTATCTCGGAAAAGAATACCGCTTGCATTCCGTCCTTGAAGTTGAAAGTAATGGTAAGCTTATCGTCAAACAGATAAATTGAGTTCACAAATCCGTCTATAAGCCGCCGTTTT
>CATKFJ010000009.1 GCA_949747725.1 uncultured bacterium | reverse complement strand
CGACCGGCGATTTCGGTATATGGATAGGTAACGAAAAGTTTAACGACGCCGCGAGCGGCGTTACCGTGGCGTGGAGCAACGACGGCAGGACCGTAACGGTCGATATCGGCGGCAGGGTCACGTATCGGAATTTCACTTTCGACGGCGTCGAAAAGTTCGCGCTCGCGCCGTTCGAAAAAGTAGAGCTTGCTTACGAAATGCCGAGCGGAACGCTTAGGAACTACAAAAACACCGAATTTATAGTTACGCTGTGTGTCGGGCTTGCGTTTTTGGCAATTGCAATAGTTTTGAAACTGTTTTTAAAAAACAAGCCTTTGACTCCCGTAGTCGATTTCTATCCGCCGCGGATAGACGCTGCCGAAGGCAAAAAACGGCATATGTTGCCCGTGCAAATGGGTAAGATAATCGACGGCAGTTGTTCGTCTGCCGATGTGACGTCGCTTATATTTTATTGGGCGAGCAAAGGCTATCTCGCTATCGAGGAGCGTGACGGGGAAACATATTTCAAAAAACTCAAAATAGTGGATGCCGTTACGCAATACGAGCGTAATATGTTCAACAAGCTGTTCGAAAAAGGCGAGAAGAACAAAGAAGACGGAACAGTTACGGTCGCTATGTCCGATTTGAAAGGCAAGTTCGGCAACGTTTTAAAACAGACTCAAACTGCCGTTGCCGCAGAGTATAAAGGCAAGCTGTATAAAAAGAGCGGCATTATGCTTTGTGCGGCAATGTACATACTTTCCGCGGTATTCGGTTTTTGTATAACCGCGCTGACGTCGCTGCGGATCGGGACGTATATTTATGCCGCAGCAGGCATCATGTCGATCATCGCCGTATTGTTGTCTATGTTTTTCGGGCTGGCGCTTGTTTTCTATTATAACAAGCTCGGTAACGGCTTGCGTAATATTCTTACGGCGGTGCACTTTATAATAGCCGTTGCTATGGGCGTCGGCATTGCGGCGTATGTGCCTAACGACGTTATGACATGGCTCGAGCGCATAATGTTTGCCGTAGCGTTCGGCGTGCCTACGGCATTGGCGCCGTTTATGATCTTGCGCACGCAATACTATGATGAAATGTTGAACGGCATACTCGGATTCCGCAATTTTATACGCGATGCGGAAAAGGATAAGCTCGAAATGCTTATTGCCGACGATCCGCAGTATTTTTACGGGATCCTCCCTTATGCAAATGTGCTCGGAGTGTCGGATGTTTGGGAAGACAAATTTAAGGACATCACTATAGAGCCGCCTTCATACTATTACGGAAATAACGTAACGCTGTTCGACTTAGTTATTCTCAACAGCCTTATGAAGTCTGTCGGCAGTACGCTTTCGTATGTTCCGCCGAGCGCCAATAAGGGCAGCTTCTCCGGAGGCGGCGGATCGAGTGGCGGAGGATTTTCGGGCGGTAGCTTCGGCGGCGGTGGCGGCGGACGCTGGTAGAACATCTGTGTAGAATATCGCTAAGATAAAGGAAAATATCATTTATGCCTATTGAATATGTCACGGCAGGCGAATCGCACGGCGAAATGCTTGTCGGAATAATAAGCAACGTGCCGTCGGGACTGACTATAGATAACGAATTTATTAACGGAGAGTTAAAACGCCGTATGCTCGGTTTGGGACGCGGCGCGCGAATGCAGATAGAGGACGATAAAGCCGAATTCGTTACGGGCGTGCGCGCGCATAAAAGCGTAGGCAGCCCGATAACGGCGCTTATTCGCAATTCCGATCATAAAAATTGGGCGCGTACCGTAGGTGCAGACGCTACCGAAACAGATAGGAAGATCACAGCCGTCCGTCCCGGGCATGCCGATATTTCGGGCGCCGTAAAATACGGGCTTTCGGATGCGCGTAACGTGGCGGAACGCGCGTCGGCGCGAAACACGGCGTCTTTGGTTGCGCTTGGCGCTATAGCTAAGCTGTATTTAAAACAGCTCGGCATAAAAGTTTGCAGTCATACTGCGGCGATAGGCATCGTAAAAGCCAAACCGATTTTCGACTACGATAGCGTGAACGAGCTTGCCGACGCGGATAAGGTCAGATGTTTGGATAAAGCGGCGAGCGAAAACATGGTAAACGAAATACGCATGGCGGCTCTTTCGGGCGATACTCTCGGCGGCATAAGCGAGATCGTCGTTACCGGTTGTAAATCGGGGATAGGAAGTTATACGTCGTACGATAAGCGGCTGGACGGGCTTATAATGCGCGCCGTCGGCAGTATTCAGTCGGTTAAGGCAGTAGAGATAGGCGACGGGATAAGCGGTTCTTCGCTATACGGCTCGGCATTTCACGACTGCATTTATCCTGACGGCAACGGGAAGATCGTGCGTAAAACAAACCGTGCCGGCGGCATCGAGGGAGGTATGACGAACGGCGAACCTATAATCGTGCGCGCATACTTCAAGCCGATACCGACGCTTAAAAACGGACTCGATACGATAGATATAGCAACGGGAGATCAAACTAAGGCTGCCGACGAACGAAGCGACGTATGCTGTGTTCCGTCGGGCGGCGTGATTTGCGAAAGCGCCGTTGCGCTTGCTCTCGCCAATGCCGTTTCCGATATGCTCGGCGGCGATACCATGGCGGAAGTTGTCAAGCGCTATAAAGCCAAGGAGAGCGCCGTATGACGGAAATAGTCAGCGGAGCAGATATCATATCCGATGTTATAAGCGCTGTACACGGTAGCGCAATGGTCATAACCGACAGCAACGTCGCGCGGCTTTATCCGCAGCTGACCGAAAACGCATTTGTTATTCCGGCAGGCGAAAGATCTAAGAATAAAGACGTACTGTTCGATATTCTGTCCGAAATGTCGCATAGAAACGTAAGGCGCGGCGATGCCGTCACTGCCGTGGGCGGCGGCGTGGTTGGCGATATAACGGGGCTTGCTGCGGCGCTGTATATGCGCGGTATAGACTTTATAAACGTACCTACGACGTTGCTGTCAATGGTGGATTCGGGTATAGGCGGCAAGACGGCTGTAAATCATTGCGGAATAAAAAATCTTATAGGCGCGTTTAAACCGCCGCTCAGAACGGTTATTTCTTATGCGTTTTTGGAAACGCTCGATGACCGCGAGTGGTTGTGCGGAACGGGCGAGTTGATAAAAACATGCTTGCTTACAGAAAACGCGTTCGAACGTTTGAACTTAAAGCTTGACGGCTTGATAAAGCATGACCGCAATGACGTTTACGATCTGATAGAAACTTGCATAGATATAAAAAGCCGAGTGGTCCGAGCCGACCCGACCGAGTTGCGGCTTAGAAAAATTCTGAACGTAGGGCATACGGTTGCCCATGCGCTCGAAAGCATTAACGGCGATAAATTTACTCACGGCGAGTATGTTCTTAAAGGCATGCTTACCGAGTGCGCGATGTTTAAGGACATGATAGATCCCGAATATTACGCTCGTATGATCGGCATATTCAAGATGTTTACGGATCCGCCGCGCACTTCGTCCAAATTTGTATGCGACGTTGCCGCCCATGATAAAAAGAACGTAGATAACGATATCAGACTCATGATCCCCACGAATAAAGGAGAAGTCAGCGAAATATCGGTCACGAACGACGCGTTTATTTCGCGCTATGAAAGTGCGTTAAAGGAGCTTAAACGGGTATGACGTCCGCACGAACGGTAAGCAGTATTATTGACGTTAAACGTAACTATGCTTGTCCGCCCGATAAAAGCATATCCGTCCGTGCGGTAATATTGTGCGGCTGTGCGGACGGAATATCGGTAGTCGAAAACCTGTCGCTGTGCGACGACGTTATGTCCGCCGTGGATTGTATGCGTCGGTTGGGCGCGAAAATAGAGCTTGACGGCAATACTGCCGTAATACACGGCGGTAAGCTAAAAAAATGCGCGAAACTCGATTGCGGTAATTCGGCAACTGCCGCACGGTTGCTTATCGGGTTGCTTTCCGGTATGGACGGGCAATTTGTTATAGACGGCGACGATTCGCTAAGATCCCGTCCGATGGCGCGCGTTACGCTGCCGCTCGAAAAAATGGGCGCGCGCATAGTATCGCAAAACGGGCGGTTGCCGATAACTTTGACCGGCGGTAATTTGCGCGGAATAGATTATTGTTTGCCTGTGTCGAGCGCTCAGGTAAAGAGCGCAGTCCTGCTCGGCGGACTAAATGCCGATGGTAAAACGTCTGTAACGGAAAACGTAAAAACACGCGATCATACCGAAAATATGCTGATACACATGGGCGCGGAGGTAAACATAAACGGCAATACCGTGTCTGTTTATAAAAGCGGTCTTAAAGCCGTAGATATTACGGTGAGCGGCGACACATCGGCAGCGGCGTATCCGATTTGTCTTGCGCTTGCCAAAAATAAACGGTGCGTGATAAAAAACGTAGGCATTAACGATACTCGAATCGGTTATATACGCCTGCTCAAGGATATCGGCGCGAACATAAATTTTATAAATACAGTAGGCGGCAAGGAGCCGTACAGCGACATACAGGTCGGAGAAAGCGGCAAGTTAAGACCGTTTGTTATAGACGGCGATACCGTTCCTCGAGTTATAGACGAGATCCCCGTACTGTGTGCGCTCGGGTGCTTTATAGACGGCGTGAGCGTCGTTTCGGGCGCGAGTGAACTACGAATAAAAGAAAGCGATAGGATAACGTCTACCGTTCGGGCGCTAAAAAGCCTCGGAGCGGATATAGACGAAACGCATGACGGTATAATCGTTCGCGGTGGTAAGCCGCTTGCGTTCGGCAATGTGGATGCTATGGGCGATCACCGCATAGCAATGAGTGCGGCTGTCGCGGCTGCGGCTGGCAGCGGAGCGTATATCATGGGAGCGGACTGTGTATCTGTAAGCTATCCGACTTTTTTCGAGGAGGTGACTGCGTGATGAAAACGGCGTTGGTCGGCAGGGATATTTCTTATACGATGTCGCCGAAAGTGCATGCGGCGATATCTCGCGAGATAGGCGAGCATATAAGTTTCGACGTTTTGGATATTCCGTACGACAGGTTGGAGAGCGCTGTAACCGATTTAATAAACGGGTACGACGGATTTTTCGTTACGGTGCCGTACAAGAACGATATAAAAAAATATATCGATTGCGATTTCGGCGGCGGCGTAAATGTAGTACGGTCACGCGACAGGGCGGTATTCAACACGGACGGGATAGGCTTTATACGTGCGCTCGACCGCAATTTCAAGAATTGGCGCACAAGCGTAAGCTCCGTATTGGTGTTAGGCGCAGGCGGTGTGGCGTATGCCGTAATAAGCGCGCTTACACAAATAGGAAAAAAAGTATATGTATTGAACCGTACTCTCATGCATGCGCTAAAGCTTTGTTCCGCACTCGGAGCGGAATTGTACGCCAATCAGGATGCGGAGCTTGTCGTAAACTGTACAAGCGTGGGCGTAAACGGCGAGGATGTTTTTAAAACGCTTTGCGTATTGCTTAAGTTTGATTATGCATACGATCTTGTGTATGCTCGGGGCGATACGCCGTTTATTCGGCGCGTACGTCAATTCGGCGGACAGGCCGCTAACGGGCTTGATATGCTGATATATCAGGCAATCGAGGGCGATTCCGTATTGCTCGGAAAAAAGTTGGATACGGAGAGTATTTTCGACAACGTAAAAAAAGCGATCGTAAAGGAGTAAAATATGAAATTATTGATACTTAACGGCGTGAATATAAATATGACCGGCAAGCGTGAGTCGGTTTACGGAAGCCTGACGCTCGACGAGATAAACGAAAAGCTCAAGACTTTTGCCGCCGATAAAGGCGTTGACGTAGAGTTCTATCAGTCGAACATAGAGGGCGAGATCGTAGACCGTATTCAACAAGGCGGCTATGACGGACTTATAATAAACGCCGGCGCGTATTCGCATTATTCATATGCGATAGCGGATGCGTTGCGAGCGGTAACGGTAAAGAAGATAGAAGTACATATTACGAACATACTCGCGCGCGAGGAGTTCAGGCGCACGAGCGTCACTTCCGAGTGCTGTGACGGTTGCGTTATCGGCATGGGTGCAGACGGATATTTATTGGCATTGGAGTATATGACATGGCTGAAATAGCGTTGCGAAAGATCGCGCTTATAGGCGCAATGGGCAGCGGTAAAACCACGCTTATGAAGCTCTACTCCGAGCGGTACGGCGTAGCGGCTTTGTATACAGACGAAATGTTTACGAGCCGTTACGGCGATATTTCGGCGTATTTCGATGCATTCGGAGAGTGTGAGTTCAGAAAAAGAGAACATGAGATAGTCATTGATGCGGTAAATTCGGATGCTCGGATAATTTCGTGCGGCGGCGGAGTTGTGCTCGATAAATCTAATATGTGCGCGCTCAGACAACGCTGCGACATAGTGTTGTTGACAGCTCGGTCCGAAGTTCGAGCGGCGCGTATCGCAAACTCCGCGCGTCCGCTTAAGTGCGAGGCGGACAGGATATCAAAAGAGCGTAAAGACCTGTATGAATGTTTTGCAGATTATGTTATAGACACTTCCGATCGAGCGGACTGTTCGCAGCTGCTTTGCGAAACGGTAATGCTGTCGCGCAAAAACAGATACGACGTTTTGCTATGCGACGCGGACGATACGGTGCTCGATTTTAAAACCGCTATGCGGCATTCTGTTTTGACGGCTGCGCGTTCGGTCGGCGTAACTCTGTCGGACGAAAATATAGTAAGTTCATACTCTCGGACGACCGACGAGATTTGGGGCAAACTCGAGCGCGGAGAGATAACTCGCGACGAGCTTAACAATATGCGGTTCAGACTGTTGCGCGAACGGCTTAACGAAAATTTCGATCCCGACGAGATGAACGAAAAATACTTGACGGAAATGCAAAAGACGCGGTTCGTTATAGACGGAGCGATAGATTTTTTGCGGCGTGTGCGATCGCGCAATATAAAAGTATATATTGTGACCAATAGCTTTGCCCGAATAGCGTCGGAACGGTTGAAAGCTCTCGACGGCGAAACGGACGGGTATTTTATTTCCGAACAAGTCGGTCACGATAAACCCGATGTGCGATTTTTCGAGAGCGTGCATCATGCGATCGGCATGCCTGACAAACAAAGAATATTGGTATTCGGCGACAGTTTAACTTCCGATATTGCCGGAGGCAAAGCGTTCGGTGCGGATACGTGCTTGTTCGATGTATGCGGTAAACGCGGCGGAATTGCGGATTACACCGTGTCCGATTACTCCGAATTAGAGTCAATACTTTAAAAAATACGTTGTTTCTTATCGAAATTGCGCGAAAACATTTGTCAAAAACAATCAAAAGCGATATAATATACGCAGAATAAATTTGTGCGTTACCAAGTTCTTTTACGGAGGTTACATGAACGATTACGGTAAGTTGAAAAGCGGCACCGATATACGCGGACGGGCGATAGCGGACGAAAACGCACCCGTCGTTCTTACCGAACAGGCTGTAAGCGACCTCGCAAGCGCGTTTGCGCTGTGGGTATCCGGAAAAACGGACGCTCAGCGTTTAAAGATAGCTATAGGACGCGACAGCCGTGTAACGGGCGAAAAATTCGCAAAAACGATTATAGCCGCACTTAAAAATTCGGGTATCGAGATTTTCGATTGCGGTTTGTTTTCTACTCCCGCGGCTTTTATGGCGACGCAGTTTCCGTCAATGAGTGCGGACGGATCGATAATGATAACGGCAAGCCATCATCCCATGCATGTAAACGGGCTTAAATTTTTTACGCCCGAAGGCGGCGTAAACTCTCGCGATCTCGACGAGATAATAACGCTTGCCAACGACGGCGAGAAACTGCCTCAAGGCGTGCCGTCGACTGTTGTATCGCGCGATTTTATGAGGTTGTATTGCGACTCTTTGTCCGATACGATCCGCAAGGGTACGGGGCTTTTCAGACCGTTTCGGGGAATGAAGATAGCGGTAGATGCCGGACACGGCGCAGGCGGATTCTTTGCTACGCGCGTGCTTGCTCCGCTCGGCGCGGATATTACTCCGTCGCAGTTCTTGGAACCTGACGGAACTTTTCCTGCGCATCCGCCCAACCCCGAAAACAAAGAGGCGATGGAGTCGCTTAAAAATCGCGTGCTCGAAACGAATGCCGATCTGGGCGTAATATTCGATGCAGACGTCGACAGATGCGCAGTAGTTACGAAAGACGGAACGGAAGTGAACAGGTGCAGGCTGATAGCGCTCGCTGCGGCTATGATATTGCCCGAACACCAAGGCGCTACTATCGTTACCGATTCCGTCACTACAGAGGGGTTAAGACAGTTTATAGAAAGTCGCGGCGGAGTTCAGAAACGTTTTAAACGCGGTTACCGAAACGTAATAGACGAAGCGAAGCGTTTGTGCGACGGCGGAACGGATGCGCCGCTTGCTATAGAAAGCAGCGGTCACGTAGCGTTTTCCGAGCATTATTTTCTCGACGACGGCGCGTACTTTATAGTAAAGATATTGATAGCTTTTGCCAATCTTCGTAAAAACGGACAAGATCTTACCGACCTTATAGCAGATCTGCCTACACCGCTCGAAGAGGGAGATATTCGGTTAAGCTTTGTATGCGATAATTGGCGCGAAGTTGCCGAAAAGGTGATAACGCGATTAAAAGGTTTATCCGAACGTTTGCTTAAGATATCGTCGGATAACTATGAGGGTGTGCGTGCGTATGTATCGCATGCCGACGGGTATTTTATAGTGCGCACCAGTGTCCACGACCCTGTGCTGCCCATATATATCGAGTCGAATAAAACGGGAGGCGTCAAATCTATAGCGCGTTTCCTGTATTCGTTCTTGTTCGGGTTCGATGGGATCGATTGTACGCCGCTTGTCGAGTTTTTAGGTGACGATCAGTTGCCATAACTACGGAAAGATCCGTAATCAAATCTGTACCAATACGGCGGTAGGTCTTGATTTCCGCCGTCTTACCAAGTTAAAGGAGAATAAACATGACTAACGAACAAATGACTGTAGCTACTCTTCGAATGCTTTCCGTCGATATGATAGAAAAGGCGAAGAGCGGACATCCCGGGATCTGCCTCGGCGCCGCGCCTATCGGCTACACGCTTTTTGCCAAGCATTTAAAGCATAATCCCAAAAATCCCAATTATTTCGATAGGGATAGGTTTATTCTCTCCGCCGGGCACGGTTCTGCGCTGTTGTATTCGTTGCTCCATGTGTTCGGTTACGGTCTTACCAAGGAAGACCTTATGCGTTTCCGTCAACATACGTCCAAGACTCCGGGACACCCCGAATACGGTCTTACCGCAGGCGTCGAAGTTTCCACTGGTCCGCTCGGTCAGGGAATTGCAAACGCCGTCGGTTTTGCGCTCGCAGAGCGCATACTTGCGCAAAAATTCAATACGCCCGATTGCAAGGTAGTCGATCACTATACATACGCGCTTTGCGGCGACGGGTGCATGATGGAGGGCATCGAGAACGAGGCGGCGTCGTTTGCCGGCACTCAGAAGCTCGATAAGCTCATAGTTCTTTACGACAGCAACCGTATAACGATCGAAGGCAGTACCGATCTTGCGTTTACGGAAGATGTAGGCAAGCGTCACGAAGCGCTCGGATGGCAGGTCCTACGTGTAGCCGACGGCGAGAGCATCGATCAGATTTCGGCAGCGATAACGCTTGCAAAAGCCGAAAAAACCAAGCCGTCGCTTATAATAGTAAATACCACTATAGGTTACGGTTCGCCGCTTG
>CATKFJ010000008.1 GCA_949747725.1 uncultured bacterium | reverse complement strand
GGGTCGAGTATAAACGTATAGATGATCCAGCAGACGCATGACGCAACGGTTATAACAAACGTTACGGCAAGTCCCATTCCGATTGCAGATTGAGTTTTTTTGCTCACGCCCAAAAACGGACACATGCCTATGCTCTGATTAAGCACTACATTGTTTGTAAGTATACCCGAAATAACGATTGAAATTATAGCAAGGAAATAATCCATTATCATGCAACCTCTCTCTCGATAAGCACGGTCTTTTTGCGCTGTTTTTCCTTTACCGACGCGAATATCGCGTTAAACACAGCCATTACGAGTCCGAGCACGATAAATCCGCCCATCGTTTTATCGAAAAAACCGCTGCCGAAAATTATCGTCAAAAGCTGTCGTACCGCCCCGAGCAAAGTTATCGCCGCGATAAAACCGAGCCCCATAGACACTCCGTCGATCAGCGACGGCAGAACTTTGTTCTTACCGGCAAACGCTTCCGCACGCCCCAAAATTATGCAATTGACGGTTATCAACGAAATAAATGCGCCTATACTGTCGTTAAGATCGGGCAAAAACGACGAAACGAACATTTGAACAAGCGTTACGAGCGACGCTATTATTACTATGTACGCCGGAAGATGCACTTTATCGGGTATCGCCTTTCGCAACAGAGAAATAATGACGTTTGAAAATATAAGCACGAATGCGGTACACAGCCCGAGCGACAGAGCGTTTATAATATTATCGGACTTAGCTATCGTAGGACACATGCCGAGAACAAGCACGAACACGGGATTGTTTATAAGTCCGCCGAGCGCCGTCTTTTTAAATTCTTCTTTGTTCATTCGCTCTCCTTTGCATGCCCGTAGACGGTAAAGTCGTCGGGTTTGACGATCGACCTATTATGTTCTTTGGCAAACGAATTGGAAATGTTGACGGCGCGGTTTACCGCGGTCAACGACAGCGTTGCGCCCGTCTTGCCGAACTTTGCCGACAGATCGATCTCGGAATACACGTTTTCGCCTACCAACGATTCAAACATATCGGTCGGAAGCTTGTTCCAATAGCTCTCGCCCTGTTTTTTAACGGTAGCTCCGACTATGTTTTCGTTTTTATACGCCGTAAGAACGACCACATCGCCGTCGCGTCCCGACGATTTGGCTTCGATTATAAACGCGCCTGCGTTGTCGCCTTTCGATTGTCGGTAAACGGCAAGGATCTCCGCTTTTGCCGACTTATTGGCTTTATTGTAATCCGCAAGCTTAACGCCGTAATCGACATCGCCGAGTAGCTCTATGTACCCATCCGAAAGAGCGATATCGTCGCTTACGCCCGTAGGACAAATTTCGTTTATGAGCTTTGCCGTAGCGCCGTCAAGCGTTGGCACGTATTTAGGAAAAAACATATTGCAAAGAGCAAGCGCTCCGACGCACACCGCAGTTATTATAACAAGCACGGCAGTAGCTTTTAACGCATTGGATACCGTTCTACTCATTTCCCACCGCCTTCCCCGTCGTTGCGGATGTTTTATCTTTATCTCGCTTGGACGGCTTAATGTAACCGAACGGTTTGGGCGTTATGTATTTATCGAGCAGAGGCACCGCCAAATTCATTATGAGCAATGCGAACGAAAAACCTTCGGGAAAACTGCCGAATGCGCGGATAAGCGCAGTAAGCAAGCCTATCCCTACGGCAAAAACAACGTTCCCCGTAAAAGTATTCGGGCTTGTAGCGTAATCGGTAGCCATAAAAACCGAGCCGAACAGCAAGCCGCCGCTCATAACGTGCGCAGCAAGCGACATAAACATCTGTTCGCCGTCTGCCCCCGAAGGCGCTATATCGAACAAAAATATAAACAACGCAAACGCGCCAATCGTAATAAGCGGTACACGCGCGTCGATAACTCGCCGTATCGACAAATACACATAACCGATCAGTACGGCTATAACGCATGTTTCGCCGACCGCCGCTGTTGCCGTGTTACCCAAAAACATATCGAGAAGCATACTTCCCGTAACGATCTGTTTTGTTCCCAACCACGTCGCGCCCGTAGCCGCCATACCGTTGCCGAACAGCGAACTCGTCAGATTGAACGCCCCGGCGCCGCCGAACGCTATAAACAGGAATATCCTGCCCGTGCATGCAGGATTTGCAAAATTCCTGCCTATGCCGCCGAACAGCATTTTCACAAGCGCTATCGCAAATATCGAGCCGAGCGCGCAAAGCACTACCGTATCGAAACCGAATACTATCGTCCCCGCAGACGAATACACATTCATGCCCCAATTATTTACAGGCATTACGGCAGGCAGGTTGAGCGTAAGGATCACCGCGGTCACGGCAAACGACAGATCGAAAACACTCGATTGCTTCAGGCTTTCCTTAGTACGTGTTTTGCCTATTATCACACCGTACAAAAGCTCTGTTCCGCAACAGAATATCAGACATGTAACAAGATTTATCAAAACGTGATAGCCGTAAAAAACGGTCGCGCATACAATACACGGGAACAGCGCGATAAGCACGTCTATCATGATTCTTCGCGTCGATTGCGACGGATTCGATATATGCGGCGACGCAGAAACGGTATTCATTGCTTCACCTCTCTTAACTTAGCCTTGCACAGCCTGACAGACTGAACGATCGGACGCTTAGCCGGACATGTGTAGGCGCAGCATCCGCACTCTATGCAGTCAAGCGCACCGTAACGCTTGGCGGCGGAATAATCTCCGCGCTGAGTATATGCGTCGATGTACATCGGCATAAGATTCATAGGGCATGCGTGCGCGCATTTAGCGCAATTTATGCACGGTTGCGGTTTCGCGATATTCGCACTTTTAGATCCGAGCGCAAGTATCGATCCCGTGGTTTTCGTAACCGAATAATCAAGTCCG
>CATKFJ010000007.1 GCA_949747725.1 uncultured bacterium | reverse complement strand
TGACGCGCTCAGTCATGCGACGTTTAAGGCTTTCCATTTCCAGCGCGTGATCTTCCGCAAGCGACAGCGCGCGAGACGCTTTATCCATATTTTTCGTTTCCCCCTTTCCCGATCCGTGACCGCATCGGACTAACTGCTGTAGATGATAGTCGGCGCTTTAATGCAACACTCTCCGCCCGAACCGTCCACGGCTACTGCCATGCTTTTGCAATTGAAGTTTACTCGCGCGCGCGTGTTTGTCGGCTTTATGTTTACCGTTTTCCTTTTTCTGCCCGAATCGAACGTGACCGTCAACGGCGTATCGGTATCGACGTATATTTCGCGTATCGCTTTATTGCGGTCGGGCAGTCCGAAGTCGGTAACGGGGCTTTGCCAATGCGCCGGCAGCTCCTCGCCGAACCGCTTCCCGTCCGACGATATTATTCCGCCTTTGCCGCTTTCGCAACACATAAGAAAATCTCCGCCGTTGTTCAGAGTGCACGGTTCGAGGTACGATATATCCAAGCCGCGCGCAACCGTATATTCCCCGTTTGCGACGTTATACACGAGCAAGCCGTTGCAATTAAATTCTCCGCTCTCGCACCCTACCGTCTTGCCGTCTTTAAAGTTCATGCGGCATGACAGATAATACTTGCCGTTACAAAACGCGGACTCCGTCGCCGAACTCGGCTCTATAAGTCCGTCGAGGTTTTGCAAAATGCGCGCGCAGTCGTATCCGTCGAACGCGTACAAGCCGTCGGACGCAAGGAATATTATACACGTGCCGCAAGTGGCTATGCTCGACGGATAAATACGCCCCGCGGTCACGAACAGATTGAGTACGGAAAATTCGCTCTGATCGCCGAACGCCGTCACTCGGCTTATTCCGTGATCGCGAAAAATGTACAGATAATTGCCGAACGACACCACCTTATTCAGCATGCCGCGCTCATCCAAAAGCTCGATAAAACCGCCGCTGTCCGTGCCGATGCTCCAATTCGTGGGATCGAGATCGTCCGAGAAAAACACTTTCGTCGGTTCTTGCGAGCTTGTTACGAACAGTCGTTCGTAGTGCAACGCCATAGACGATATCACGGGACTGTCGGCATACTCTTTGAGCAGTTTTCCGTCCCAAGTAAGCAATCGCCGCCCCGTGACCGAAAGTAACAGAACATCCTTGGAGTTCAGCCGATAGTTTATTGCACGCATATCGGGCAACGGCAGTCCGGAAATATACGTCGTCTTTTTCGTGTCGTAATCGTACACCATAGCCAAACCGTGTTTATTCTGATATATATATTGCTCTACATATTCGCCCGACGTTTCCGAATAATAGCGGTACACCCAATACCGCGTGGAATTGCGCGGCACATAGTCGCAGTATTCCACTCCCACGCCGCTGCGCAACGCGCCCGACGTGAAATCGAAATTATAGCACTCTGCTGCCGTTTCGAGCGCAAGCACGCTGTCGTCGTGCTTGACATCTATACGCGCAAACCCTCCTACGCGTTTTCTGTACCGTTGCTGTCTAGGTATTTTAAGCCTTGCCATATCTTTTCCCGTTGCTAAGCGGACATAAAGTGATCCCTTGTCCGCCGAGCGCTCCTCCGTTATATAAATTTTCGCCGCGGAATTGCGGCGCGCCTGCAAATGCGTTTGCTTTCGGCGGCATTGTTATACAGCTGATCCCACACCGCAGCCTCGTCCGTCCGCCCCGTTATGATACAGTAATAGCGCGCCGTCAAATACGCCGCGGTATCCGCGTCTATGCCGCTGCCGAAAATCACTTGCTCGTCGATCTCTGCGTCGTACGGCAAGCGAGCGTACGCAACGGTATATCTTCCGTCGTGCGAAACCTTAATTCCGCGCGAATCCGCGGTGAACGCGACCGTTCCGCCGTGCATATCGGTAACGCCCTTTACGCACGAAACGTTATCGAGCGCAGACATCGGTATCAATCCGTTTATAGCGTCCGCTTCAGTCGTAACGATAACGGGAAACTCGTTCGATATTTCGTTCTTTGCGAGATTGACGCATTTGATAAGCGTTTGGGCGTCGGCGTCGAGCGAGCTGACGGATCAGGCGATAATGGGAGATGTCTATATCGGGACTGGGGAGACCGATGCCGTCCGTCTGGTCGCAAGAGCTGCCAGACGCTTA
>CATKFJ010000006.1 GCA_949747725.1 uncultured bacterium | reverse complement strand
GTTTCAATAATGCGGTTTTTAATATTACCGAAATGCGAATGTTTTATATCTGTTCTTTTTCGTAAATTTCCCCAACTGACCGTAATGTGTGTGCCTGTCTTTGATACAAGCGTCGGCGCTGCGCGCCGCCGAGACAGGCACACACCGATCGAACGAACGCAAAGAACAAAGAGATTGCAAGAGCAACGGCGGCGGCGAAAATCGGGCGGCGCGCTGAACCGCTTGCGTCGGCCCGATTTTTCTTCGCCGCGCCTTCCTTTGCGCTCGTTGCATTATCTTTTCGTTCACGGAACTTTCGGTGCTTTTGCCATTGTCTCGGGTGAAGCGTCACCTAAATACACGCCATCTTGCCAAACTCTGAAATCTCCGGCTACTAAAAGCCGTATATCCCGTTCATCCGTTCCATCCATTCGGCATATAACGTCGTTACCGTCAATATCGCTTTCTATAAACCGGTACAGCCCTTTCGAGTAATACGGTTTTACGCCTTGCTTGCTGAGATACTTCGTTATGTAATGAATTGCCGAATCATACATTTGCGGTATTATCTCGCTAAACTCGTTTCTTCCGAACTTCTTAAAGAAATACTTACTTTGTAAATACGTTTTCATTTTTCCGGTCTTTGGATTGTAATCGCTTACTTTTTCAAGCCCACTCGTTATTTTTTTGTTCGGATCATAAATCAGCCCGTGAAAATGTAACCTGTCGTTTTCTTTGCCGCGTTCCCAAACGCCTTGAAACAAACAGCCGTAACGTTTATGTAAATTGGAAAATGCTAACTTCAAACTGTTCTCAAAGCTCTGTTCGGTATGCTTCTTATCGTCGTAGGTTATCGTGAAAAAGTATTCGTAATTTTGGTTATATGCCTTATATTCGAATCGTTGTCTGCGCACATATAGATTTCTACGTTTCCGTTTCCATTGCTCGTCTACGAATGCTTTAGCTTGTTCTTCGCTTGAAAATAATGATAGCATATCTTTCAAAATCGTTTGCTTTCTAATATGCGGCTTAAGGTCAATATACTTTTGGTAAAGCTCGTCGAAGATTTGTTTATGCGTGGTTATACGCCGTTCTTTCGCTTCCATTAGACTGTTATCCGTCTGCTCGGCAACTTGATTAGATGTCTTGACTTTGGGCTGTTCTAACGCAAATTTGCCGTCGTTTAGCGTAACGGCAATCATCTTTTCTTGTCGGACAGTCCGCTTTTTGGTATTTGTGGTATGCGGCGTGGCAATATAATGATCGCCTTCCTTGCGCACCTTGCATTTGGGATACCATTGTGCAATCCCGTCCTCGTCGATTTTTCCGAGCTGATCGCCTTTGTATCTGTTGTTCGTTTTTCTCACCTCCTTTCCCGTATAGGGTGGTATTAAGAGCTTGTTCGCCGTTAAGTTACCGAACCACCTCCTTAATTTACTTTTTTGCAGTCATAGTGTCGGCAAACACGCCCTCACTTACTAATACAAAATTTCACCCTATACATAACAAAAAAGTGCGAAGAATTTTTGTTCCTCGCACTTTTTTGTGTCGTATTATTCTATTTATCTTGTTGTAAAATCTCCAATGATGAATATCTGGTCGGCATGGTTTTCGTCTATTTCGTATTCGCCGAGTATTACGTTCTCGTCGAACCAAGTAAAGGTAGTTATCCGTTTGTTCGTGTCTCCGTCAATAAGCGTTACCTGTGGATCATCTTTCGTTCCTGCTATTTCGACTAATAACTTTATGCCGAATAGATTTACCGCTTCCGTTCTATTCAACGGCTCTAACGCGAGCTTTATTGTTCGGTCTTGAGAAAAAAGGCTTTCGTCATATAACTGTATTTTTTCGCCTTTCCAATAACAGTAACGCAGTACAATGTATTTAATATCTTCCGGAACGACGAGGGGTAAACCGTTTTCTTCCAAATAGTCTTTTCTCGCCATTCGTCGCTCGAATTTCGCTTTGCACATTGGATAAATATTGTGCCAAGTCTGATCGTGATTGAATCCGTGCGTTTTCCACGCCCAATCCCGAAAACCTACGTCTTTATTTATATCGTACAAATCTTTCAGCGTCAGACCTGTACCGTACTTTTCGCACGGTGGACCTATGTACTTATATGCATTGCGCTTTTGTCTGCCGGTTTTATCGTGTTGGGGTATTATCTCAATAAGTCCGTCTTTTTGAAGTTGCCGTAATATCGTTTGTACAGTTCTGTCCGACACGCCTAATATTTGGGCGAGAGCGTGGATCTTAAACGTTCTGCCGTTGCATTCTATTACGGTGTTAATAAATATTTCCCGGCGTTCTTTTGGCGTGGGTTTACGAATGAGATACTCTCGGTCGTCATCCATAGGAAAATCAGGATTTTTAATGTAAATAAACCCGTAGCCCTTGTGCTTATAATGCTCCCGTAAATATGTATCTTCGTCGAATTTGTCGGTATCGTATTTTTGGTTAAACAGTTCTTCCATAAATATATTTTACATTTTTTGTGGAGAAAAAGCAATCTGTTGTACGACGTCTCCGAATTTATTGCCTTTTCGGCTGTGGTGGTTAGCACAGCTAAAAGCCGATGTCAACGCGCGAAAAATTTTGCGGTAGACTGTTAATTATCTCTTGTCGGGTTTTGTAATAAGCCCGATTTTTTCTTTGAATGCAAATTTTTTCGCTTGCCTCGTTGACATCGGTTAATCGGTATTTGCAATACGCTTGTCTTTCATCTTTTACCTGTGCTCTTTTTGTTTTTGCCGAAAAGGCAATATAAATTCGGAGGTAAATCCAAAATGAAAGAAACAAGTGCAAATAT
>CATKFJ010000005.1 GCA_949747725.1 uncultured bacterium | reverse complement strand
TAGACCGCGGCGTAGATGACAAATACCCGACCGCACGCTCGAACGCACTGTTAAGTTCGCTTTTTTCTACAAGTTTTTTCAGTTCGTCTGCGGATATCTCATCGCCTATCTTAATGCGCGACGACAACGCGGCAACTTCGTCGAGTCCGCAAACAAACTCGCCGTCTATAAAAATATTTAGACGCGTTTTATTGCGTTTTTGTCTTGTGATGTCGGTTATCTTAGCCATTTCCTTATAAGTATACACCCTGCATAAAAATAAATCAAGCCGCGCATATTAGATTTACCATTTAAATAAAGGAGATTTCCATGACAACAAAAAGCCTCACGGAACTGAGCGAGCTTTGCCGCAGCGAAAAACTCGCCTACAAGAAATGCTGCAATTACGTTTCCGAAACGAACAGCGACGATCTGCGCTGTGCGCTCGGCAATCTTGCCAACGGCCACAAACAGCGTTACGAAGCGCTTTTGGGCTATCTCGACAGAAACTAAGGAGAAACACAATGAACTACGAACACGATAACGATTACTGCCCCGACTGCGATCCGGCAGACTGCAACTATACTGCGCCTACGGAATTCGCGACCGACAACATCACCGAAACAACTTCTACAACGCCCGACGATTTTATGCCCACGCCCGAAGAGTATATTCCGAGCGAGTACTTCGAAACGTCCGCCGATAACGCCCCGAGCGACGAACAAGCCGCCACATACGACAGCTTCAGCAATTTCGACGGCGCTTACGGCACGAACGATTCCGAGGGCTACGACGCAGAAGACGCAGTGGAATACGACTACGAAACGGCGACCGACAATTCAAGCGTATACGACGAAACGGAAAACTATTATGCGGAAACGTCGGACGAACTCGACTACGATGTAACCGAGAGCCGCGACCCGAGCGACGAACAAGCCGCCACGGTAGACGAATGGTATACCACCGCAAAAAATTCGCATAACACCGCGTCGCACACTACCGTAGCTCAAGAACGTTGCGAGCTTGACGACTATGAGATAATCTCGGACGTACTCGGTTCCGAAAAACAACTCGTAAAGCTGTATTCCACGGCGCTGTGCGAAGCAAGCGAAGAGCATTTCCGCAATCTTATAAAGGAAAACCTCGACGACGCGGCGTCCGATCAGTACAAAGCATTCGAGTTTATGCAAAAACGCGGCATGTACCCCACCGAACAGGCAAGCGATCAGGACATAAGCCAAGCAAAACAGCAGTTTACTCCGCTCTGCCGCAACAATAATTGCAATTCCGCACAAGATTGTTGTTATAACGACGTCGGCACTTCCAATCAAACGTGCGGCGGTACGGACGGTTGCAAAATATAATTATAATACCATAACAAAAATGACCTGCGCTACATCGCGAACAGGTCATTTTTTATATTAAAATACTGAATTTATCAAAGCAACGGGATCGCCGCCAAATACTCCACGTCCTTTCTGTCTTTGGCATTGCCTTCGGCAAGTACGAACGCGCGGCAAACAACGTTTCCCCCTGCCATAGCTACAAGCTGTTCGAGCGCGGCATTGGCGGCGCCCGTACTGATAACGTCGTCGATAATAGCCACTCTTTTACCCTTTATAAGCTCTACGTCGTGCGCCGACAGGTACAAATGCTGTACTTCGCCCGTAGTTATGGTTTTCGCTTCGACTTCTATACCGTCCTGCATGTACAATTTTTTGTTTTTGCGCGCAACGGCGTAAAATTTTTGTCCCATATTGCGCGCTACGCAATGCGTTATCTGAAGCCCTTTGCTCTCTGCCGTTATAAGCACGTCGGGATCGTATTTTTTTACGCGCTCGGCGATATGTTTGGCGCAGTACTCGGTAAGTTCTACATTGCCGTGAAGATTGAAGAACGCAATATTCACACCCGACGGCAACGGAAGAACGGGAAGCCTCTCTTCTCTTCCGCAAATATCTACGGTAAAAATTTTATCCATACTGTTTTTCCTTGTACAAATATATTTTTATTAAGCACTATGCTTAATGCGTTTCGGTTTCATCGCCCGTATCGGGTATTACGGGATCGGTCGTTTCGGGCGTTGTTGTTTTTTCTTCCCACAATGCGTAGTAAGTAATGTTTCCCGATACGGTAGTCGGTGCGATATCCACTTTAGTCGTTGTATCGTCCGCGGTCGTTGACCACCCCTTAAACTCGTAACCGTCTCTCGTAGGCGTTAAACCGCTGTAATTCGCAAGACTGTTACCGCTGTTTACCGTTGCGGTCATAGCGCTCATACCCGATATTTCACCGTTGTTCGCGTCAAACGTGACTGTGTAAGTCGTTTCGGGTATCTTGTACCACTTCGCGACAAACAC
>CATKFJ010000004.1 GCA_949747725.1 uncultured bacterium | reverse complement strand
TATCGTAACGTTCTGTTCCAAAACTATCCCCGGATATATATCCATTCCTTTGCGTAAAACGACGTGTCTATTTATCCCTTTTGAAATTCTGCGAGCAAGAAATACACGTATTTTATTTGCTATTTTTCCGAATATGCCCCAAATATAGTCGGGCATGAGCCAATCGAAAAACAGATAAACCGCTTTTTTTATTTTAGTCGATTTCTTTCGCGATATTGCCACATAATCAATACCCCCCCCCATCCGTTGTCCGGGTTCCGATATCGATCCTGTCTTTTGTGCGTCATGTTTCATTATCCACCTTAAATTACCGAATTTTCTTTCCGAACTCTCTAATTTTGTCGACTATAAGTTCTAAATCGCTTTGCGACAAGCTTTGATGTATCGGAATGCACAAAGTATTGTCCGCCGCATAGTCCGCATTGGGAAAATCCCCCCCATGCACATGATAACCGGGAACACGGTGCAAAGGGAAATATCTGTATGTCGTATAAATGTCATTTTGCCTTAAGAACGTAGCAAGTTCATCGCGCTTACCGTTCTTTACCTGAATATGATAAAAATAATATGACGTAGTACAATCGGCAGGTATAGGCAACGGCAGATCGAGCCAATCGAGATCCTTAAGGTTTTCGTTGTAATAATCGTGAACGGCTTTGCGTTTTTCCATATACATAGGCAGTTTTTTATACTGCTCGATCGCAATCGTTGCGGTAACGTCGTTCATTATAGCTCTGTGTCCGTAACTCGACACGTCGAACTCCCACCATTTTTGCGCAACGCTGTTTTCGTAGCCGCTTTTGGTTTCCAATCCGAAATACAACCATTTTTCGGCGCGAGCTCTAAGCTCGGGATCGTTGAAATGCAACATGCCGCCGTCGCCGCATACAAGTATTTTCATTGCGTCGAACGACCACATTCCCATATCGCCGAACGTACCCAACGCCTTTCCTTTGTAACTCGAACATACGCCTGCAGCACAGTCCTCTATGACTTTAATACCGTGCGCTTTGGCAAGATCCATTATTTCGTCCATTTCGCACGGAATACCGCCGAAATGCAACAGCAATATAGCTTTTGTCTTTTTGGTCAACACCTTTTCTATATCGCACGCTCTGGCGTTAAGCGTACGTTTATCCACGTCGCAGAACACCATTTTAGCGCCGTGCGCACATACGGCATTGCCTGCGCCTATAAAGCTTACCGTAGGCACAATAACTTCGTCGCCCTGTTTAATGTCGCAAAGATGCATGGACGAAAACAGTCCCTCGCTACAGCAATTGGTACTAAGCACTTTATTTTTTTCAGAGCCTAAATGCTTGGCATACAGTTCTTCGAACTCGGCGACCTTTTTTCCGCGCCCGATCCAATTCGACGCGAACGTCTTTTCCAACGCGTCGAGTTCTTCCTTACCCAATGTGGGTTGCATTACGTTAATCATTGTTGACATCTCCTTTGATGTTATTTAACAATATTTTAAGCTCGTCGTCCATTTCTACATCTCCGGCCAAAAGCTCTTTTTCGGACGGAAACGGGATCCTTTTTTCGGGCGGCGGAAGCTCTGTATAGTTGCCGTAAGTCTTTTTAAGATATGTTTCGTAATTCGCTACGGCCATTACTTTGAAATTCGCAAAATCCAAATCTATATACCCGTTTTCGAGAATATCGTTTTCTTCTACTCCGAATCTCCCGAAATACGGTTCTATTGTGTAATATTTACTGTCCTCTCCGAACGATATTTTTTTATCTATAAACTCGGCATACCGCTTTTTAAAACTCGGCGTAAGCGCCTTTGAGCCAAGCCAAAATAACGGATAAAACACCGCTATGACGAGATTTCTGAGATTAGTGAAAAAC
Organism: uncultured bacterium; assembly: GCA_949747725.1. Lineage (GTDB taxonomy): Bacteria > Bacillota > Clostridia > Christensenellales > Pumilibacteraceae > Anaerocaecibacter. The sequence goes on along the minus strand of CATKFJ010000004.1, from coordinate 931 downwards.
GTCTTGTTTCGACGTATGGGCGGCAAGTGAAACGATATGGTTTTTTCCGACGCCGCTTCGATATCCTTATACTCCTCTACAGTCTGCAACGCCGCCTGATAATCGTTGCCGAGGAAATCAATAGTAAATACGTCGATACACAGCAATGGATTCGTAGCTTTCTTATCTATGATACGGGCATGGATCAGTCCGTAATACTTGCCTTTAGTATAAAAATTATCGGGAAAATAGCTCAAACAATATCTTCCGTCATATTTATCGAACGCCGCTTTAAGTTTATCGAATTCTTTCCATGTTACGGCAATATCGATATCGCCGTCCCACGGAATAATATTCTTATCGCGGACGGCGCCCAGCAACGTTCCGTCTATGACTGTATATTTTATATCGTTTTTCCTGCAAAGCTCGTCTGTAAAATACATCATTGCGAGCAAAATATTCTGATATTCTTTTAAGTTCTTTACCTTCATTTTTCAGATCCCAAGTTTTTCATGAACGCTATTTTGTTTTCCGCTGCGGTAGTCGTGGGTCTGCCTAAATCGACACGCGCGCCTATAGAACACTTAACTTCCACAAGACAAAGCTCTTTCTTTTCGCAAACCGTAATCAACGCTTGTTTAAGCGTCGCTTCGTCGGTTGCCGAAATAACTGTAGCATATCCGCAATTTTTAGCTATCTCGGTGATATTCATAGAGCCTGCCGACGTAGCCATTCCGCCGACCGATTCATGCGAAACGTTATTTATAACGACGTGTTTTAAGTTTTTCGGCGAAACAGCGCCTATAGTTGCCAAAGCGCCGGCGTGCATTATCAACGCTCCGTCGCCGTCTATACACCACACATTTGCATCGGGCTTGTTTATTGCTATTCCCAATGCTATAGACGAAGCGTGTCCCATGCCGCCAACGGTCAAGAAATCGTTGCCGTGCCC
>CATKFJ010000003.1 GCA_949747725.1 uncultured bacterium | reverse complement strand
CGGCTATGACGCTATCCACGACACCGTGCACGAAATGGCAAAGGACGAAGCGCGTCACGGCGCAGGCTTTGCCGGCATGCTTAAACGCTACTTCGGCAAATAATAAGCCAACGACTGCGCGATTGTCGTGTGTAAGCGTAAGTAAGTAATCGAGCGTTACACCCGTATAATTGCGATAGAAATTTATCCGAATATCCCAAAACAAAAACGACGGTCGATATTTTACAACCGTCGTTTTCTATTGGAAAAAAACTTATTCCTATCGATCAAAACTCTATCTCTTTTATTTCGTCCGGTATGTATACGTCGAGTTCTTCGTCGAGCGTAGCGTCCGTTATCTTTTCGGCCGGCATAATAAGGTACTTTGCTTCGCCGTCGGCAAGCAGATTGCCGTCCATATCCGATATCATGCAGTACGCAGTGTATGCGCGCGACAGCCGTTTTGTAAACACGCCCCTACCCTTTAACGGCACGTCGTAAGGTACGGGCTTGTGATATTTTACGTTTATATCCATGGTAACGGCTATCTTGTCGGGGCTGTCCACCCACAGGACTCTGCCGGCAAGCTCGTCTATCATGGTGGCGAGCATTCCGCCGTGAACGCGTCCGGGATAACTCTGATGTTCGGAACGGAACGTAAACAGACCGCCTACCGAACCGTCTTCCATATTGTAGAACTGACCGCGAACACCGGCTTTGTTATCCATGCCGCATATAAGACACATGTGCGAATTTTTTTGTTTGGAAATTACCTTCATAAGCGCCTCTTTAGTCGTATTGCACACAATTATACTATAAAGTAAAAAGTTTGTCAAACCGTACAAGCCTATTAAAACTCCAATCAATTGACAACGGCGCGACAATTATATATAATATACGGAAGACGATAATCAAGGGATCGACATGCAATGAAGATAAACGGCGCGGCGGCAATAGTCAAATGTTTGCTCGAACAAAACGCAACTACGGTGTTCGGGTATCCCGGCGGACAAATATTAGACGTATTTGACGCGTTGTACCGCGAGAAAAAAATAAATCAAATACTTACCGCTCACGAACAGGGCGCAGTCCATGCCGCCGAGGGTTATGCGCGCGCAACGGGCAGAACGGGCGTAGTTATAGCAACGTCGGGTCCCGGCGCGACCAATCTCGTAACAGGCATCGCCGACGCCTATCTCGACAGCGTTCCGCTCGTTGCGATAACGGGCAACGTACCCGTCCACCTGCTCGGACGAGACAGTTTTCAAGAGGTAGATATCGCCGGCATAACCATGCCGATAACCAAGCATAACTTTATCGTCAAAGATCCGGCGGATCTCGTGACCGCGATACGTCGCGCGTTTAAAATAGCCGCGTCCGACCGCCCTGGTCCCGTACTCGTGGACGTACCCAAAAACGTTCAGCAAGCTTTGATAGACTATGAGCCGCTCGCTCCGGAGCCGAAACATATTCCCGAACTTCAAACCGATATAACCGAAGCAGTCGAGCTTATAGAAAACGCTCGCAGACCTATGATATATGCCGGCGGCGGCGTAATAGCGTCAAACGCGAGCGCTGAACTTCTCGACTTTGCCGAACATATAAAAGCGCCCGTAGCGCTTTCCATGATGGGCTTGTCTGCTATCCCTTCCGACCACGAATATTATGCCGGGCTGATCGGCATGCACGGCAATGCCGGCGTTGCCAAGCTTCTCGAAAAAAGCGATCTCGTAATAGCGGTAGGAGCGCGGTTCTCCGACCGCGTCGCGGGAGACCGCAAAAACTTTTGTTCGCACGCAAAAATTTTGCACATCGATATCGACGCGGCGGAACTCGATAAAAACGTCAAAACATCGGCGCACGTCCGCGGCGACGCAAAACAAGCTCTTGCCGCGTTAGAAAGAGCCGTCAAGGCAAAGACCGATACCGCCATGCTCGAACTCAACAAAAAGTTCAAGCGTGAATACGCACTTCCGCCCTGCACAGGCAAACTGTCGCCGCGCACTATAATAAAATACGTTTCCGATAACGCCGGCGACGTAGTAGTTTCAACGGACGTCGGGCAACATCAAATGTGGACGGCACAGGGCTACGAATTTAAAACTCCGCGCTCGTTCCTGACAAGCGGCGGACTCGGCACAATGGGATTCGGCATGGGCGCGGCTATAGGCGCAAGCGTAGGCACAGGCAAACGCGCAGTGTTGTTTACGGGCGACGGATCGTTCCACATGAACCTGAACGAACTGTCTACGGCAACGCGATTGGGCATTCCTTTGACCGTACTTATATTCG
>CATKFJ010000002.1 GCA_949747725.1 uncultured bacterium | reverse complement strand
TTGTAAGCGGCTTGCCGAGCTTTTCGAGAATTTCTCCGTCAGCGCGGTAAAACGTTATAAAGTCGCCCGTAAATCTGTTTTTAAGCTCGACGGGCGTACCCTTTGCAACAACCTTGCCCGAATTGAGTATCACCACGTAATCGGCGTCGGCAGCCCCCTCCATGAAATGGGGGGTGAGCAATACCGTCATATCCCCTGTTTTGCGCAGTTTGTCTATCACCGACCATACAATTTTGCGCGTCTGCGGATCGAGTCCCGTTGTCGGTTCGTCGAGTATAAGTATCTCGGGGCTGTGAATGAGCGCGCGCGCTATATCGCAACGCCTACGCTGACCGCCCGACAGCTAGCCGACGGGGCGTTTTTCAAGCTCTTTCAGCCCGAGCATTTCGTCGAGATAAGCATACCGCTTTTCGAACTCCGCGCCGAATATGCCGTACAGCGCTGCCCGGCTTTTCAGGTTGGACTTTACGTTCAACACCTTATCGAGTACTGAATTTTGAAACACCACTCCGACACTGCTCTTTATCTTATCCGAATTTTTATCTATGTCGTGACCGCTTACCGTAACCGTACCGCCGTCACGGTCGAGCTGTCCGCATATTATAGAAATAGTAGTGGATTTACCTGCGCCGTTCACACCCAAAAACGCGAACAGCTCGCCGCGCCGCACTTCGAACGACACATCGTCCACAGCGGTAAGTTCCCCGAACCGCTTAACCAACCCGTCTATTACGATAACCGGCTGTGACATATACCCTCGCATAATGATATTACATCAAAAATCGGCAGAATAAACGCGTTAGCGATCCCGCTCGATTTTTATCAGTATATCAAGCCTTATTTAAACTATAATAAATATTACATTAGATTATCATTAAATTTACGTATTTTCATCGGCGGAGCTTTCCGTTTCCGAGTTATCCGTTTCTTCGCACGGCTCGGCGGCGACGGATATATCCGCGTCGCTCGGCGATACCGACCGCAGTTTTTTATATCCGTTTATCAACATATATAATCCTATGGAAAGTATTATTATAACTACCGCCGCGCCAAACGCCGGATTGAGCGTACTGCCGAGCGAAGACACCGTGTCGCCTACTTCCAATTCTTTTATCATCATTACTTGAAGGGTAAACACCGAAATAAGCGCGTCCGCCAAACTGACGTTTTTTACGGCAATAAGCGACATGTCGTCCTGCCTGTGCGCTTTTTTAAAGTTGTACACGGCAATGCCGAACTTGACGAACGTATACAGCGCGATCGCATTTACGTACACTATTGCGCTGATAAAATAATTATAGCTGTTTTTATCTTCCATCGTCATTCTTATTACGGGAATGACGGCGATCGCAAGCAATATAAGCGCAATGCCGCAATATTCGTACGCACGGAGCTGACGGTCTTGCGTATGCGCTTCCGCGCCCTTGCCTATTTTAGCCGTTACGAATATCACTGCGCGCGGCAACACCAAAAATATATGATATCCAACAAGCACGCCCAGCCACGGCGAATGTTCGAGATTTGCTATTATTATACCGAATACTACGTAACACCCGTTAAAAAGTATCGAACCGGCGGCATACACAAACGCACGAGTATTGTAGCTCGAAAAAAACTGCTTGACGCGCGGTCTTTCTTTTGCGCGTTCGGGTACGCCGATCACGGTGAGCAAAGCGTATATCGAAAGAATAAAAAATACCAGCGCCACTATATGCACAGGCACCGCCCACAGCTCTAACCACAGTCCCAAATAATAAAGCGTTATCGTGCCGCCGAGCGATACCGCACCCAACACCCATATGATCGCGCACAGCCATATCGGCGGTTTAATCAAAAATTTTATCAGTCCGTCACGGTTTTTCATTGCACGGGTTATTTTACTATATAGCAAAAAATAAGTCAAGCATGCGTATAAACCGTCGTTTATATTTGCATATATTTTCGGTCTATTCCGAATAAAGACTTGATTTTATTGCGTTTTAATGATACAATAATAAACGATAAATTTAAAATCAAAGAGGCTATAATGGCAAACGAAAATACCAACGGCGGTCTTTCGCCCACAGATTTTTTGGCAAAAAAGTATTTCGATCAAGGCGAAAAGTTTTTCACGGGCGACGGAGTAAACGTGGACTTTAAAAAAGCCGCGTCCAATTACGCGCAGAGCGCCAAGCTCGGCTATGTTCCGGCTATTTTCTCGCTCGGCGTGTGTTATATTCGCGGCATGGGCGTTCAGCATGACGAAAACAAGGCGTACGAGCTTATTAAGCAAGCTGCCGATATGGGCAATCTCGACGCGCAATTCACGCTCGGACATTTCTATTTCGAAGGCTCTGTCGTGGAACGCGATTACGACAAGGCTGTCGAAATTTTCAAAGCCGCCGCCGAGCACGGGCACCCCGGCGGACTTAACGATCTCGGGTTCTGCTATCAGCGCGGACTCGGCATCGAACAGGATTTCGAAAAAGCGTTCGAATGTTTTTACAATGCCGCTCAAGCCGATTTCGCAGCTGCGCAAAACAACGTCGGCGATTGCTACAACTTCGGGCGCGGCGTGGAAGCGGACGGCGAAAAAGCGTATCTCTACTATTACAAAGCCGCGCAAAGCGGCTACGCCATTGCCCAAAACAACGTCGGCATGTGTTATCTTAACGGGCGCGGCGTAAATACCGATCACAAACAAGCCGTGCATTGGTTCGAAGAAGCCGGCAAACAAGGCAACCCCGTAGCCGTCGCCAACCTCGGGTTCTGCTACGAAACGGGTAAAGGCATCGAGCAGAACACCGAAAAAGCCGTTCAGCTCTACACCATAGCTTCCGACTCGAACAGCGCGCCCGGGCAGTTTAATCTTGCGAAATGCCTGCGCGACGGTAACGGCGTCAAAGCCGATAAAGAACGCGCGTTCTCGCTGTTTAAGCGCGCGGCAGACCAGCAATTCCCCGTCGCATACGCCGAGCTTGCCGCCTGCTACGAAAAAGGCATCGGCACTAAGCCCGACCCCGAGCTTGCCGCAAAATACGCCGAGCTTGCAAAAACCGCCGGCTACCCTATGGCGTCGGCAACGGCGAACGCGGACAAAGCCGAATAACGTTCGCAACATAAAAAGAAACAGGCTGTCGGTATAGTCCGACAGCCTGTTTTGATTCGGAATATAAATTCGGTTCTCGAATTATTTAAGCTCGACGGTAGCGCCGGCTTCTTTGAACTTGTTAGCCATTTCCTCGGCTTCCGCTTTGGAAACGTTCTCTTTGATCGTGGAGGGCGCGTTGTCGACGAGCGCTT
>CATKFJ010000001.1 GCA_949747725.1 uncultured bacterium | reverse complement strand
CTTTGCGGACAGCTTGCGCACGTTGCGACGGTTGTCGCTGCCTGTTATAAAAGAAATAAGACCCATTATTACCTCTTGAGCGCACAGACTTCAAGTCTTATGCTCCGAGTTTAATTCTAACACAAAACAAAAACAATTGCAAGAGATTATCCGTTCAATTTGCAATATTATACAAGTACGGTGTCGAATGGACGTAAAATATAATATCCATTGATATCCTCTATCCGATATCTTAGCCGAATTACCGTTTATCTTACAATGATTGTACCATTAAAATGAAATAATTCCAATGGAAATATGGGGATCCCTGTCTTATGTTCATTTTTTCAAATGACTGTTATTCCAACTCTTTTTTCCGCAATGAGGGCACTTTAAGTATCTTCGCTTAAATGTATGCGGTGCTAAAATATACGCTTTCAAAGACGGAACGAATTTTTCACCGCATTTCTCACACGTATAAATTTCCGTACTTACCGCAACAAGAATTATAACCGATATGTCGGCGAACACAACTATCATCGCAATTCCGATAACAACTGATTTGATCCATATTTCAGCAATGAAAAAAGCCGATATAAGAATTAAAGCAAGGCTTGATAAAATAACTAAAATACAAGAAATTGTGGTTATAATAATTTTCTTTCGCGGCGGTGTTCTATCGACAAGACACGCTATATTTTCTTCAGCTTTCTCAACGTATTGCCGTTCATCAAGTCGTTCTCCCGATAAAAGCTCGTTGATGCCGATCCCGTAAAATTTACATAGCGGCAACATTAAACCGACTTCCGGCATACCGTTACCTGTTTCCCATTTCGATACGGTTTTTTCGGATACATTCAATCTCTCGGCAACTTCACGCTGCGTCAAAGATTTTTCTTTCCTTAAACTTTTAATAAATTGTCCTATCTTAACGGTGTCCATAACGTCTCCTTTAAATACATTATAGCATAGTTCAGCCATAAAGTATATCTACTATCCGTGGAGTTTGTTATGAAACATCCCATTCAG